>JAQGHS010000546.1 GCA_028291605.1 Planctomycetaceae bacterium
CATCCACATACTGATAGCTGGCATGCAGACCCTGTTCCTCGAACTGGGCCTTGATGGCCTCGGTCGATTCCGGCCCGGCGGCGACAAAACGCAACGGCCACCCAGTTGTCTCACCAAATTGGCAACACAAGTCCTGGATCAGGTCTTGAGTCTTGCGTGCCAATTGGATCATGGGTCTGTTCTATTGGGCGGCATCTCAAAACACGAGGGTGTGTCCCACGATTCAGCCACGTTGGTGGCCGCGTGCGGGTCTCGTCCGCGCCAATAGCTGATCATCGGTTCGCGACGGCGGAATTCTCATTCAATCTCCGTTTGCCGTTAAAATCGGAAGACTTTGCTGTCTGATTCTGCCGTGGCGCTCAATAGGACGGGCTACGGACTAACTCCCTGTCGCCGCCTTCAAATCAAAATCAACCTCCTCACGGCTACCGGATTCGAGTTCCGCCTGCAGGGTCGTCTGCTTGTTGTACTCCGCGGGAAGTGTTTCCCGGTGTCCGAGCTTGATCAGCGGATCAGTCGAATCGGGATCGGCTTCAACAAACGTACTGATGGAGACTTTGTGCTTCCCAATCAGCGCTCCAGGTTCGCCTTCGATGTACTCCAGCGAGTAGCGTCCGTCAGCATCGGTCCGCGCATTTGACGGGCGACCGCCAGCTTCGGGATAGAAAACAACGCGGGCGTCGGAAAGGGGCTCTCCATTCAACTTCACGGTCCCCTCAACCGGTACCAATTTGAGATTGCCGCCGCATCCGACGGTAACAGCGACGATCAATCCCCAAATCAATACGAAGTGCTTGCGAGGCATCCTGAATCTCATGCTTGATAGAACCACAGGTTGAGCTAGGTGATCCCAGTTTCTTTCAATCGCCGAAAAGGCTGAGATCAAGCTGTAATCAATAGGGAGCGAACGGGAGTGCATTGCTTACAAGCGGGCGGATCCTGTGTGCCACAGTCCGACCATTGAGAAAGTCTAGAAGCTACCTACAACCTGGCCATCGGCCATCTGGGCGAGCAGTTGATAGGTCGCACCATCGATGTTCTGGCTGATGAATCTCACGCCGCCATCGCCGAGAACAAAGTGGACGCCCCCCACATGCATGCTGGCGGCGGCGTTGTTGTTCAAACCCTTAACAACCCAATCCGGATCGTTGGCGGCTCGCAAAATGTTGCCGTATTTGTTACCGACGTTTAACAATCCCGTAGAACCATCACACTTGCCTGCCCAGATCGCGCCACGGCGAGTTTCGGAGTCGCCGCCATCCCAATAACGCTCGGTCACCATGATCGTATTGCTGGCACCATCCGTGATATCGCGAATGCGCGTGGCACTGTTGTACCAGAAGATGCCGCGAGTGTTGGCCGCAGTGTTCTGAACATAGACGACACCCAGGCTGCCAAAAATGGCGGGGTAGTTGGATTTCGCATGACCGGTGGTCGAACCGTCGCCGCCCATTGCGGTCGCCGTGTGAATGTTGGGGCTGGGATCTGACGGACACAGAAATACGGGCAGGATGGTTTTGGTGAGTGTCGTGGGGCTCGAGGGGAAGTTATTTCCATTCGGAGCCAACGCATTGTAAAGGGGGCCCTGATCGATATAGGGCAGGCAATACGTCGACCAGCCCCAGCCACCAATCACCGCAGTTCGACCCGGCTCGGCGTCGGTGGACGCATAGGCTGCCCCTGACGCCTTTAACGCCAAAGCGCCCGGAGGGAAGACCGACATCGTGTCATGGTAGTTGTGGAGCGCCAGTCCCAGTTGCTTCAAGTTATTACGGCACTGCGAACGCCGCGCGGCTTCGCGTGCCTGTTGCACTGCGGGCAGCAGCAGAGAAATCAAGACCGCGATGATCGCGATGACAACCAGCAATTCGATCAGCGTAAATCCACGACGTCGAAAGGCAACTTCATGTTTCATTCGGGTCTCCAATTCCAGTTCCTGATTGACGGCCTCGCGAGTACCTGTCGGTACACCGCTCATTCAGTACAAATCCTGAAGTGCGACGAATCGCACATTCGCGTTAGTTCGGAAAAACGACATGTAGAAGTGACTGATTTGATGGGCAATTAAATGACTGCCGGCGACATGAACGTCGACAAAGGATCGGTGATCTCTTCCAACCTCACGACAGCCAGTCTTTACATAAGGCTTGATTTATTCATTACTTGCGTCTCGCGGATGAAGATTATGCGTGCCGCGTGAGCAAACCATTAACAAACGATTAATTTTACGTGAATGATTAAGAGCTTATGCGTCACTGTGTCTTCCACCGAGCGATCCCAAGAGTGTCGGTCAGCGGTTCAACACGATTTCTGGTCGGCCAGAACTGACCAGGAATGCTGTGTTTTGGGGATCTGGTGACTTGGAATGAGATCTACAATGTCTGCGTGTAGAGAGTCTGGGTCACCGGCAAGACTGCGGGGCGCGAGAGAGCAGCGGATGGTTTCAACGAGCCGCGAGATTTGGCAAACGAGATAGCGAGTCAGAGTTCACTCATCGCCAACTATACGCGAAGAGCCGGGGCACAATACTGTGCCCCGGCTGTGTAAGTTCTCGAAAGACGGTTGCCAGAGCGGGAGAACTCGTGGCAATACTCTGGTTCTAGCGAACATGGCTCCGCCGATTCGGAAGCGGGGCGACTTAGAACTCACCGATAATTTCACTACCTTGTCGGGTACACAATGCACCGAAGGTGATGTAGCTGATGCTCTCTGAAATGAATCGCACGGAACCGTCACCCATGCAAACATGAGCCCCGCCTGAGTGGAAACCGTAGACTTCGCTGACATTGGTGGCGTTCACCATCGAGCGCCCGCCAATGGTGAAACCGGTCGGATCTGTGGCAGACCGCGTCGATCCGTCCAGGCTCAGACCTGCATCCGGATCCGCCCAGCCCGTACCATCATGATTGTAGTTAATCGTCCCGGACTGCGTGATCTTGGCCTGGGCCTTGGAGTCCGAACCTGTATAACCGGCAGCGGTCATGACTTTCCCGAACACCCACGCTTCAGGCTTGCCCGCGGTCTCCACCACCATAATCGTGTTCGACGTGCCATCCGAAACATCTCGAATTTTCGCCGTGTAGGGTGGCTTGGCGAGCACGCCCTGGACGGCCGCAGTTCCCGAAAGATCCGTCAGGCCGTTGCCGGTGTAGTAAGCCTTCTTGATTTCATTCATCGAACCATAGTCACCAGCAGCCGAGCCTGTCGCTAAACCAGCGAGCTTCGGACCCCACACCGGGTCAAATCGGGAAGTCGAAGGAGTCGACGGACAGGTGTAAACCGGCAGCGGATTGCTCACTACGGGGAGGTTTGAGTTATCCCACCACGGTTGATTGGGATTGTAAATATTATACAAATTTGCCTGATCCATATACGGCAGCACCATGACCGTCCAGGAAATGTATGACGTCTGGTTGGCGGGCACCGCCGTGCAGTCCCCGGTCCCAGGAACGTACGCCGTCCCAATACACGTCTTGGGATCGAAGCGACTCGGGGGGAAGGATGAGTGCGAGCTTTCATAATTATGCAGTGCCAGCCCCATCTGCTTCATGTTGTTTTTGCACTGCGATCGACGGGCGGCCTCACGGGCCTGTTGTACCGCTGGCAGCAGCAGCGAGATGAGAACGGCAATGATAGCAATCACCACCAACAGTTCGATCAATGTAAAGCCGCGTGTTCTGGTGCGAGATCCGTGCAACATAGAGTTCCTTCAAAAATGAAATAGAGAATTGACGATCAGTACGTGGGTTGATCTGGTGTCACACGATCAGCAGATCTCTGACCGTCAGCGTTTTAACTCAAACGTCGGGAGGACATTTTCACTGCCGCTCACGTGAGCCTTCAGGCCCGAGGTTGT
Source organism: Planctomycetaceae bacterium (assembly GCA_028291605.1). Classification (GTDB taxonomy): domain Bacteria; phylum Planctomycetota; class Planctomycetia; order Planctomycetales; family Planctomycetaceae; genus JAKFVC01. The sequence goes on from JAQGHS010000546.1 coordinate 3,857, forward strand.
GGGAAGCAGATATCGCTTGGGCAGCAACTCGGGATAGTTTTCATCCCTCCCGCGGTTTTCGGGGTCCTGCCATGAGACGGTCACAATGAAGTCGCCGGCTGGGGCACCATCGCCTGCAGCGTAGGTGTAGAGTTGAAACTTACCAGTCTTGTCACACGTCCCGCGCGGATTCAGCGGTGCCAAGACCTCGCCAGAATCGGATTCGATCGGAGGTCCCGACTCAGTCCGATGCAACACAACGGTGGCATTGCTGGCAGGCCTCCCCTCAAACAGAACCTGACCGGAAACGGGATAGAGTTCTTCTTCGTGCTTGATGTAACCACGATCATTGGACGAACCACATCCGATACACCAGGCACTCACCAGGCAGCAGGCGATCCACCTGAAGTGACGGTTATTAGCGTAGCTCCGTCGACCATTTTCGAATGGCTCTAATACGTCGTGCATGCGCGATATTCCTCCGTTGCTTGTGAACGGGGGTCAGCCTAGGGCACTACTGTGATGATTTCGCGAGCAAGCCATGAAGTTCATGTGAATAAATCAAGGTTTAACTTACTTGGTTTCAACGATTGATTTACTCCGATGTGTCTCCAATGGCGAAGCCTTCAGCCACCATTCCCAAATGTCCCGCACAGCCATCGGCGAACCAAATGAGCTGGTCCGATTGCGGTAGGTTTTATGGCGGTTGTCGTCGAGGACAATGAAATGGCCAATCGCCCGGAGGTCCAAAAATCCAAGCATCAACCAATATTGATGCTTGCTTCATCTTTTTGGAGGCACTATGATCTGAACTGGACAGTATTCAAATCATCCTTAAGGAGTCCGAAATGGTGCGTATTGCTGCTGCATTGGTCTTGATTGCTGCGTACGTTGTTCCGGCGTTTGCCGAAGATAAGGCTCCCGCAGCCAAGGTGGACGCCAAAGCGGAGAAGAAGTTTGCTGTCGGCGACCAGGCTCCTGAATTCAAGATCAAGGACGCTTCCGGCAAGGTCATTGATTTGGCCGCCTTGACCGCCAAGGGCCCCGTGCTGGTCCGCCTGACTTGCGGTTGCTCTGGTTGTGACAAGGAACTCGCCTACTTCAAGGAAATCGACGCGGCTTACAAAGACCAGGGCCTGACCAGCTTGCTGATCTTCAAGGAACCTGACACGAAGATGGCCAAGTACGCCGTCGACAAGAAGCTCGGCATGCTTTACGCCGTTGATTCGAAGGGTGAAAGTTGGAAGACCTTCCAGACCACCTCCATGCCCACCAATTTCCTGATCGCCAAGGGTGGCAAGATTTCTTCGATCGCTGCCGGTTGTGATCCGAGCGGTCTGCTGGCCAACAAGGTCTCGGAAAAGGCCGCGAAGGTCATCGGGGCCGCCGTGGTCGACGTGAAAAAGCAGGCTGACTCGAAATCCGCCGACAAGGTCGAAACGAAAGAAGTAAAGAAGTAGGACGCCTCTGGCGTTGGCTGATCTCAATTCAAAGCTGAAGGCGTTTGTCGTGACGCGCGGTCATGACAATCGCCTTTTTTACTTTATCTCCAGGCTCATGAGCGGCACGGCGCTAGCCGCCGGTTCTTCCCTCGAAATCAACACACAGCACCGGTGGCTAGCGCCATACTGCTCACAAACTGAGTTTGGCGCGTACACGCTTCTTACGTCAAAGGCTGCCCTGGCCGCTCGCAAGACGCACAGGCCGCCCCGCGAGTCTCGGCGCGTCGGTCGGTACACTGGCCATTGTTCAGACATTCCGCCGGAATCAGCAGGTCTTCCAGAACGCGACCACCCATCACGGTTTCATCAAGGATGCGCGGGACATCGCTGAGCTGCACATGGCCGTACCAGATCCCTTGCGGGTAGATGACCACGGTGGGGCCAAGCTCGCATTGTTCGAGGCAGCCCGCTTTATTGGCTCGCACCAGCGGACCCAGCTTCCGTTTGGCCACTTCCACCTTGAATGCTTCGCGTAATGCTTCAGATCCCTCCGGATCACAGCAGCCACGTCGATGACCCGGTTCACGCTGATTGCAACAGACAAAAATGTGGCTGGTAAACGGTGACATGGTGAAGAACAACGATTCCTGAGGGGCTGCTCGGCCCAGGTATTAGACGGAAACACGCAGGCCGCAACTGGGACAGAAGTCGCTCCCCGCAGCGATGTCGGCTCCGCAGCCCGGACATTTTTTGAGTTGCGGATGGGGTTGGTTTCCTCCGTCCCCGGCTCGCGTTCCAAAAATGTATCGCACCACCGGAATAATCACCACCATCATGATGACCGCAAAGAGGACCAAGAGGATGATCAGCTCCATGGGTCCAATTCCAAATCCACCTCGCATACGTTTCTCCGCAGTTTAGAGAGCGAAAAACGGGGGTTCAAATTCTCGAACCGTGGGCTAGCGCCCAGCGGCTGATGTCGCCGAGTGCCAAATCAGCCGGAACGCGTTAGCGTCCGGTTCGAGTCCGAATTCCAATCGAATCATTCGCTAACTCGGCTCGTCCGCTGAGTCATCGTCGCCGTAAACATCTTTTTTGAGCGACGCCAATGTCCGAAACAGTCCGTCGAGTATCTCGAGGTCTCCGCAGATCCACAGCGGAAACATCGCGACGAGCGTCAACAGGAACACCACCGGCAGGGCGAACAACTTCAAGCACCAGATTGTCTTATCCAGCAGTGCGAATATCATGCGACTGAGATTCTTTAAATACGCACCTGTGCTCTGCTTTGGGGCCTATCACTACAAAGCGTGAAACCAGCTGTAGACCGCGGGCACGACGATTCCTATTAAGACCACGGGCAGTACCACCAGCAGTAGGAATAGAGAGATAAGAACTTGCCCAACAGACTCCCAGAACATGATGCTGGCACCTCCTGATGACTGACAATCCCGGCAGTTGGCAAACTGTCAGCCAACAGAATACACTGAGCCACTTGATTCGGAACCCCGGAAAACTGCCCGCCAGTGCTCGATTTTACTGAAAAAACGCAACATGCCTCGTTATGAAGCCCGACGGATTGAAGCCAAGTGGCAAACCTACTGGGACGCTCATCACACGTTTGAACTGAACGCAGCCCAGGCCGCCGCGGATCAACCGAAACTGTACGTCTTGGACATGTTTCCCTATCCGTCCGGCGAAGGTCTGCACGTCGGCCATCCGGAAGGCTATACGGCCACCGACATCGTCTGCCGCTATTCCCGCATGCTGGGCAGGAAAGTCCTCCATCCGATGGGCTGGGATGCCTTCGGCCTGCCTGCTGAAGAGTATGCCATCACGACCGGAACTCATCCGGCAGTCAAGACTTACGAAAACATCAACAATTTTCGTCGACAGTTGAAGTCGCTCGGCTTCAGCTACGACTGGAGCCGCGAGTTTTCGACGACTGATCCCGATTACTATCGCTGGACGCAGTGGATTTTCCTGCAGATTTTCGACACGTGGTACGATCCCGACTTCGAATGGACTGGTCCGGATGGCAAGGTGCGAACAGGGAAGGGCCGTCCCATCGCCGAATTGCCGATCCCGATGGAAGTGGCCGCTCAAGGCCATGACGCCGTGCGACGGTATCAGGACAAGAACCGTCTGGCCTATCAGCACGAAGCCCCCGTCAACTGGTGCCCGGGCTTGGGGACTGTTCTCGCCAATGAAGAAGTGATCGACGGCAAGAGCGATCGTGGCGGCCATCCGGTGGAACGCCGCCCCTTGCGACAGTGGATGCTCCGCATCACGTCTTATGCCGACCGGTTGGGGAATGAGCTCGAAGATCTGAACTGGCCCGAGTCGATCAAGTTGCTGCAACGCAACTGGATCGGCCGCAGCGAAGGGGCGGAGGTCGATTTCTTCATTGGTAGCAAAGTCAACCAAATC
>JAQGHS010000062.1 GCA_028291605.1 Planctomycetaceae bacterium
GGCGGAAGAGATCTCACCCTGCCGCCGCCAGACGGTGATCAGGCCCCCCTTGCCATCGGGTGTCAGCATGCCTCCGTCCATCGGACAGCCTTCCAGTTTCCATGTCCCCTGACCGATTTTCTTGGCCGGAGCGAACTTGGTACCGCCGTCATTGGACACTGCGACATACATGTCACGAAAGCCTCCCAGCGAATTGCGAAACATCACGCTGACGGTCTTCCCGTTCGCCACGATCGAGGGATGGCAGCACTCGCAGACATTCTTTTCTGGCGAGCGATAAACGCGGGTATTAGCTCCCCAGGTCGCTCCGCCATCGGTCGATTTTGCGACGTACACTTCCGTCCGCTTCTCTCGCAAATCGAGCCACACGCACCAGACCGATCCGTCAGTGCCCGCAGTCATCCCATGCAATCCTTCGCGGGCCGAACCGGCCGCATCATTCACGTTCACCGGACCAGTCCAGCTTGCCCCGTCGTCCGAGGAATGCCAGGCCATCAGATCGCCGTCCTTGCCTTTTCCCAGCTTGCCGCCGATCGCCGTCACGACGATCGATTTCCCGGTACTCGCTACTCGAGGCCCACGTCGCATCCCCAGCGACATATTGGGAACTTTGAAGGCCAATTGAGGCGTCGAGAAACTCGTCGCGGCATCGGCGGATCGGCTATGAAATACGGCGTCGCCCACGCCATACACCAGATCAACCTGGCCAGTCGCGGAGACCGCCGCCTGCGGTTGTTTCGGTGCCTCGCCCGCGGCTCCCGTTGCCACGACGATTGGCTCCGCCGCAAATGCTTGCTGCGAGACGAACATCAGAGCCATTGAAAACAGAAGTCTGCAGATCGTTCTCATGTGTTGATTCCTTACGTTGGGCCCATTGAACCAAATCGGTGTGCAGAAATGATTTTCTAATCGAACTCGGTAGCCTAACCCAAATGGTACCCATCTATGAGCGGAATGGCGCTAGCCACCGGTTGTTGTTAATCAAAGTCCAAGGAAGAACCGGCGGCTAGCGCCGTGCCCCCTCACGCCCGACGAAAGTCCACACACGATACACAGACTGGCAAGACGTCAACATAGCTCAAACAGGTCTGGAGGAAAAGTCGTCGCGGGCAATCGTCCAGTTCGTTCAGGTTTCACGCCGATCTATGACTGACTTGATACACTTTAGACACCATGCACAAACCCTCGTTCTGATCCATGAGAACTGATGCCGTTCTTTACTCTCCAGCATCCGATTGACAGTCCGGAAGCCGCGGCGCTGCCGCAGCCTGTTAAAGATGTGTGGACCCAGTATCGCATACTTGACCACAGCCAATGGCTATCAGCGGCCGAGATCGTCGAACATCAGCTCCATGAAGTCCGCGATTTGCTGCAGCATTGCCAGCAACACGTTCCGTTCTATTCGCGACTGCTACGGCAAGACAACATCGTTCCCGACGAGATCCGCACGCTGACCGACTTCCGGCGTCTCCGCATCATCAGTCGTCGAGTCTGGCAGGAACATGCCACCGAACTCCGCGCACAACAGTTGCCGCCGGGACACTGGTTGACCGCCAAAAGCACGACATCCGGAACTAGCGGTGTCCCGTTGGAAGTCTTGCAGACGAACATCGTCCATCGCTGGTGGTGGGCCTGCAATCTCCGGGACCTGGAATGGGGCGGGTTCGATCCGCGAGGAACATTGGCCGGAATCCGCCCCCCCGTGCGGACCTTCGCGCCAGAGGAATTGCGACAATACCAAAGCGGCGTTACGTACGCGGAGTGGTTTCCTGGCTTAAGTGGTCTCCTACAAACCGCTCCGTGTTACGGTTTGGATATCCAACAGGAACCCGCGAAACAATTGGCCTGGCTGCGTGGGATTTCGCCGAATTACCTGCTCAGTTATCCCAGCAATCTCGACATGCTGGCAAATCTGCTGCAGGACCAGCAGGCGTCACTGCCGGGACTGCGAGCCATCCAGACGATCGGCGAATCGCTAACTCCCGAGGTCCGGTCGCGTATCGAAGCCGCGTTCGGTGTACCGGTGAAGGACCAATACACCTGCGCGGAAGCGGGTTACGTCGCCTCACCGTGCCCCGACGGCCACGGCTATCACGTCCACGCCGAGCACGTTCTGTTAGAGGTGCTGGATTCTGACGATCAACCCTGTGCTCCAGGCGAGACGGGCCGACTGGTACTTACAGCGCTCCATAATTTTCTCAATCCGTTCATTCGTTATGAGATCCAGGATGACGCCACCGTCGGGGCCACGGCGTGCCTCTGTGGCCGAGGTCTCCCCCTGCTGAAGAGCATCGAGGGCAAATCGCGACCCTATTTCCAACTGGCAGACGGGCGCCTGAAGACATCCAGCAACATCCTCTTCGGTCTCTATGATTTACAAGGCTTCCGGCAGTATCAAATCATTCAACAAGCACTAGATCGTGTCACAGTCCGGGTAGTCCCCGACCAGAATTGGACGGCGGCGCATCCCGACCGGATTCGCCAGGTCGTAGACGAATTCTTCGAGCAACCCATCTCCACGGAAGTCGAAATCGTCGCGCGCATCGAGCGTCCAGCCAGCGGCAAAGTGCGCGACCTGATCTGTGAATTACCCCCTCGAACACTATAAGTCGTGAGCGGCACGGCGCTAGCCAACAAAGGCCCCATTA
>JAQGHS010000578.1 GCA_028291605.1 Planctomycetaceae bacterium
GATCCACAAACAAGATCTGCACCGCACCTGCGGGGGTCTGCTCAATTCGCCATCCACTTTCGCAGCCCGCAGATCCCTCGCCAATCTTTCCATTGGCCAACAACTCCATCGGCCGCTCGTCATACCCAATTCGTCGATATGTATAGACTCCAGGGATCTGACTGACTTGGATGTCTTGCATGGTTACAACCTCTACTGACTCTGGCTCCAAAATGGTTAGCGCAGTGACAACAATGTCCTGCACTATTGCTTCCGCCCCTTGGTATTCCGCGAACTTCCATTCTGGTCCGCGAGCCGCCCAATAGTCGTGATCCTTCGCCGGTACCAGGTACGTTGCGTTCGGCGATGGCAGGCAACACCGCACTGGTGGGATCTGCCGCGAGACGTAAAGTGTCGGAATACCGAACCAGCCAGCAAGATGAAACGGTCCTGAGTCCACGCCGATCAGCAAATCAGACAACTGACACAATGCTCCGAAGTGCTCGGTGCTCATGTGGCCCCAGTGGGGACAGATGGAACGCACTCGTTCATGTCCAAGGGTGGGAGAGCGGCGGTCCCAGTCGAGAGTCACGATTGATCCGCTGAATGATCCGACCAACTCACAGATCAACGTGAACGCGGTCGCGTCGGGAATTGACTTCTTCTCCTGCCAGTTACTCCCTTTGGAGTGCAGCAGAACGATTGGCTTCGGCAGTCCTTCGAGGAACTTTTCAACGTCATTCATCACTTCAACGGACACCGCACCACGGGCGTCAACTCGCTCCGAGCAAACGGCGGCCCAGACCTCTTCCTTCGTGCCCAACTTCGGCAGTTCCGCCACTTCGAAGAAATGCGCAATCTTTGAGTAGGTATGATCGGGAGCGGACAAATCCCAAAACTTGCCCATATCCGGGTAATAGTACGGATGCACCGGCAGCGGTTCTTCTCCCTCGTAAATCGGAATTCCCGCGGCCTCCCACAGCCACCGTTTGTTGTCCTCCACTTGGATCTGGACATCGTAGCCGCGCTGGATGTACAGTCGCAGGGCGGTCGCGGCGTGTACGCAGTCGCCCAGGCCGTGGGTGTTGAAGGCGAGGCGGATCGGTTTGGCTGGTGGCATGAAAGACGTCCTGATGGGTTCCTCTGACGACCGTTTCCCGAACTATCGACTCTTCCACCGCGTGGACCGCGATGTGGAGAACTTTCGCTTTGGTTTAAAACTCTTGTTTTGCGACGAGGAAAAGACCCGACTGACGGACAAACAACTCGCGGCCTTGACCATCCGCCTGACGCCGACCGGGGTCATCATCGAGCACCCTGACGCCAATCTGGCTGTCCGCATCCGCCGCTTTATTGTGGCCCAGGGATGGCATAAGCATGACCCGCAGCGGTGGTAGTTCATTCCACACCTTCACTGTCTAAATACCGCTCGATCTCTAAAATCACGCTCTCGGGTCGAATGAGCCACATGCACTTCGGATGCCCGCCGATCACTCGCTCGCAGACCCGCTGGTCGCTGTCGGCTCCGTCGTTGAGCGGGATGGTTCTCGCGTGCCAGCAGCCGCCGTCGCGGCAGCAGGGCAGGGTGCCGACTGATTCCAGGATGCGATGCGTCGGATAGCTGTACCAGGTCCGCGGTTCGCGTCCGCCGGCGACGACCACGCATGGACGCGGGCGACGTTGCCACGCGGGCAATGGGACCGCTGCTGCCAGGTGCATAGTGGATGTTACGCCACTTAGTACTCCGGACGCCGCGTGGATGACTCGGATCAGTTGCCGGATGTCGGTCTGGCCGCGCAGATCGATTACCCCGTGCAGGTCGGGTTGCCAGTGCCAGTTGTCGTTTTCTTTTCCGACTTGCACGAACTGGATTCGGCCGCGGAAATAATCGACGATCTTCTGCACGTGTTCGGGGACGTACCATTTCGTCGTGAAGTCCCGCTTGCCACCGCCGAGACTCAACACCCAATATCGCTGCACGTTGAACCGCTCGTGCGGCATCGACTTCCAGCCGTATTCTTCTCGAGACAGGTGAATGTCTCCCTTTAACTCGTGGGGATGAAGTGCCGGCAGGCCCAGGGAGTTGGCGAGGTCCTGGCAATACGCATGCAACAAGTGGACCGGATGCTGGTTGGATTGGTTCACGCTGAACCATGAGTCCTTGTCGTAGTGACACACGATCACTTCGACGCCCTCTGCATCATCCGCCATCGGCGTGATGTGCGGATTATGTCCCCAAAGCTGCGGGAAGGGTGTGCGGACATCGGTCAGGAACTCGCCCGGGTACTGGCGGTGGAGTTCGCGCACGACCGCCGTGAAGGCGACGACGTCTCCTAGAGCCAGGTCGGTTTTTAGGATTATTTTACGCATAACTTATTCGTCCCATTGGTCCCATCTGTCCCATTAGTCCCATTCCTGGGTCTGGGTATTGCCGGGCGGCTACTGCGATCGCGTTTTGATCGCGGAGCGATCAACGACTATCTTTGATGCACTCGTCCTCGCGTCGTTGGGATGATTATCTATGCCGTCCGAGAAAAGCCTGAATTGGCTTGTGCCGCGTGATATTTTTCAGGAATTCGTGATTCGCATGAGGGACGATGTCGCTGGAAGAGTCGGTTCCAAACATGATCCCGGCTCGTAAAATCCTGGCAAAGTGAGTCCCATCTGAGGTGGTGACGGTCTCGAGAATTTCTTTCCCGGGTGTGCGCCCTCGAACTGAATGCTGAATTTCGATTTGCGAGGGGCCATATGGCACCAGGCTCACCCGGCATTACGAAGTGGGCGTGCCGCGCCGGGCGATGGCGGCCACGACGGCGGCGGAGGCCGGTTTCACGTCCAGCTGCACATACTTTTCACGCCGTCCGCCGCAGGTGGCACAGGCCTGGATCTTGGGGAATGTCCCCGTATTGTGCAGGGTGCATTCGCCGTGCAGCGGGCAGCGGAAGACTGGCAGCATCACCGGGATCAGGCTGTCGGCCTGACACGGTTTGCAGGCGACCTTGCGGATCTCGGGGCCACGTAGAACACAAACGGTATTGGGCGGCTGAGGCGGCGGACCGAGATGCGGTTTCATGCGTTGCGACATGGGACCATGCAGGGGTTCTCCAGCACGACCGGCGGCATGAATGGACATCGAAGCCGTGACCACGTTCGGCACCTGAGGAGCAATCTCGCACTTCAGACAGAACTCACAGGCAGAATCGTTCGTGTGACAAATCGCGAGCGGCAAATCTGTTAGGTCCGCGACAACCTGACAGACGGGTTGCTGGCCGATCACGGATCGATAGGAGCAATTGAATTCAGTCATGCGTTTCAGGCTCGTAGGGAGACAGAGTTAAGTGACAGTACCGCAAGCACCGGGCCTTAATTGATATTCGAAGTCTCCTGGTGATAGATCGACGGGCAGGCAACCACAAGTTCCACCACCGAGACAGTTGTGATCGGCGACATACCATTCCGACCAGTTGCCAAAGTGCCATGCCACGAAGCAATCGGAACAGCGTACAAAGCAAGGCTGAGGACATGCTGCACCAGAGCTGCCCGATGAACCCGAGGATGTGGAACTCCCGCCCGCGCCGTTGCTGGCTGACGAGCCACCTGACGGGGCACCACTGGAATCCGAAGATCCGGAACTGCCGTTACTGGCGCTGCTGCTCGACGAAATGGGACTTGGCGGACTGTCGGAACTGGATGACACCGACGATTGATTGCTGTCGCTGGACGATGACTGGCTGCTCGACAAACTGATCGAACTGGTCGAGGATTCGCTGCTCGTGCTGGAGACGGATGAAGACAGGCTGGAAACACTACTGCCCGACGAGACGCTCGAGCCCGACGGTGAGCTGCCTGAACTTCCCGAACTAACGGAACTGACTGAGCTGACCGATGATCCCGAGCTTCCTGACGAAGACGAGCTTGAACTTCCAGAGCTGACGGAACTCGCCGAGCTGGATGACCCGGACGACCTGCTGGAACTGCTGCCGCTCGATCGACTGGAGCTGCTGCGCGACGATCCACTGGACGCGGACGAGCGACTAAATGACGAGCGGCTCGAAAAGCTGCTGGGCACACTGAATCGCGTGGGACTAATCGGCCCCATAAATGGGATACCGGCCTGCGGATCAGGGACCTGAGGCGTCACCTGCCACAGCCGCATGATGTCGACGTGGTGCTGCTCCAGGACAGAGTTGACGGCTCGGAACCAGGCATGCGTATTCGGTGGTGGCAGGTTGAGTGGCATTACAGTGCTTCCTCAATGGTGCCGAGGTTCTTGTCGTAGTACAGGTCCTTGTCGGTGTACTGCACGCCGCTCCAGACGTTGTATCCGCCGGGCTTGTTCGAGTACTTACTCTCGTCGTGACGCCACGTGTAGTTGATGCGGATGTCGCGGATCTTCTCGACGTAGCCGATCTGCAGTCGTTGCTTCAGTAAGTCGATGCTGTCGCCAAATGACGCGAGGGCATCCTGGGAGAAGGTCAACTGCGTGGTCTGGTTTTCGAAGTCATATTCCACATCGGTCAGGATCATGGCAAGCGATTCCCAGCCCGTGATCAGCGGTGCCCCATTCGCGTCGACGGCAGCCAGATTGACAGTCAGGCTCAGTTTGCAGAACTCGTACCGCAACCCTTCTAGTTGGCAACCGCCGGCATAGATGATGTCCTTGCTCGCCGCGAGCAGGTTGTCACCCAGTGATTGGAATTGGGCCACGCGAGTGGCGGTGGTAACCGGTACTCCGACACGGTTGTAGCCCACCGCGAGCATCTCATCGTAGATGTACTTAACGTTGGTCATGCCGGCCACGGTGTTCGACGTGCCGACGAATCCCGAATCAGGACGCCGCACGATGATCGGATCGCCATACTTGGCCCAGATCAGGCGATAGGCGTTGGGCGTCCAGAAGTGCTGCGAGCTGCTGGCGTCCAGACGATGGTCGCTCCAGAAGTAGGGATAGAGACCGTCCGGGATTTGGACGATGCCGTTCTGAAAGTCAAAAAACACAGACTCGATGCCTTGCCATGTGACGCCGGAATCAAACGAGATCAGAAAACAAGGGGACTGGGTCGCCATCCAGAAGTAGTCATTTTCCCGCACGAGATAGCTACTGGGCAAACGACGGGCTCCGCGGCGATGGGTGTCGTCCGCGACCTGAAACTGAGTGTAGGCCTTCACGGTATCCGTGCCGCCCGCATCGGTATACGTCTCCAAGATCGTGGGATCGCTGGTAATCAACAGCGTGCCATCCAGCGTCGACACATCAATAATGTCGACTCGCTCCGGGCCACGAAACTCAATCGCCGGATAGCGGCCTTCCAGGCTGCGGTGCAGTTCCATCGTGAGGACTGTGTTGGCCGCATGAGGATCATTCAGCGTCAACGTGATCGACGGGGAAGCCAGCCGCGAATACCAACGCCACCAGCGGGAACCAGGATCCCAGCGGAAGGCGTACTCGGGATAGTACTGCCGCGTGAGGCGATCCATGAACGCTCGCAGATTCTCATTGGTGGCGACAACCTTTTCTTGAGGCACGGCCGTGAACAGAGCCAGTTCACTAATCACATAGGCATTATCGGCAGTAGGTGCAGCCTGGTACCAGCGAAGCGGTTCCAAGGCATCATCGAACACGGTTGCCAATAGCTGCCCGACCGACAAGTCGTGAGCCCGCTCGTAACTCCAATCGACATCGTTTTCGATCGAATTATTAAAGATGAGGCGCGGAACGGCCCCCAGTCCCGGGAGAGGTGGTAACCCAGGACCAGCGGACGGCTCCCACGCCGTAGACATGATAACGATTTCCTTCGCCGATCGATGCGAAGGGTCATAGCAGAGATAGTGGATCGAGTTACTCTCAGCCGGCTGCACTTCCCAGATGAAGCCCTCGAACAATGGATTGCCCAACGACTGCGGCGTACCATCGGGTGTCGTGCCGGCATCATCCCAGAACGAAACATACCGACCGATCGCCAGCGGAAACGTGTGCTGCGGCTGGGCGATGTCGAATTCCAGGATCGCAGGATGAGTGTCGGATACTCGCAGTTTGAATTTGCCAACACGAGCCACCGCCAGGTCGATGCCGACGAATGGTCCACCCAGGTCTTGCTGGAATTGAAGTTGGAGTGCCATTAGAACGACCCTCCTGGGTTACCCGGTGGCTTACCGCCACCCATTGATGCCAGTGCACGCTGGACTTTATTGATCTCATCATTCGCGGCACTGATGTCGCGCTGTTGTTCGATCAATACTCTCGCGGCTTCTCGCAGTGCGAGTGCCTGATTCTTGCTCAATTGACCCGTGGAAAAACCATTCTTAATCACATTATCTGTAAGCGTTTGCTGAGCTTCAGCAATGTCTTTCGAGTCACCGTGACCGGCCATAACCTCCTTATAACCCTGCTGACGAGCCTTGATGCCAGCTTGCTTAGGCCCCCTCTTAAGATCGGATAGTACTTTCCCATAGGTTTTGCTTTCCGCAAGCAGCGCTTTGGACGGTCTGATACCTTTTTTCCTTAACGTCCGAATTCTTTTGTCAGTGTCTCTTTTATTAGACGACGCCTGGGCGAGATTGTTTTTGTAATTGTCGAACGCCTGCCGGCCCTTTTTGTCGGCGACTTGCCGGGCAACATCTTGCGGTCTGATCATGCCGAGGAGGCTACCAGCGTTGCCCTTTTGTTGATCAGCACTTTTTTCGAATGCTGCCTTTTTTTGTTGAGCCTCTGCCTCTGCCATTTGCACACGCTCAGCCGCGGCCTTGGCTTCTGCCTCTTGACGCCTGGCGTTCATTTCGCGCCATGCGTCCCAGCGTTCTTCCTCGGCTTTCTTTTTCGCCGCCGTGATTTCTTGTTCGGCCTTCTTGGTCTGGGCTACCTTATCTTCAAGGTCTTTCTTGGCCTTGGCCGCGGCCTCGGCCCGCTCCTGCTTCAGCTTGGCAACCTCTTCATCCTGGATCTTTCTCCGCTGGGCATTCAGCGCGGCCAGGCGAGCGATCGCCGCTACCGCCACCTCTTCGGTGACTTTGCTAGTTTCTTGTTTTTCCTTAAGCCGTGCCTCTTCTTCCTTGATGGCAGCAATCACCTGGGCTTCTGTCTGCAGCGCAGCAATGTTGCGGGCGTCGACGGTGTCCTGATTCGCCTTGGAGACCGTCGTTCGAATTCTTTCGAACTGCAGATTCGAGGCCTTGCTTTCAGCCTCCTTCTTCGCGAGTTCCAACCGCGCTCGAATCGCAAACTCCTCTTCGTTGGCCAGACTGATTAACTGCCGCTGTCGATCAGCCTGCAGCCACATCCCTTCGAGGACTTCAGCCTGATAGGAATTGAAGACTACCTCGACATTTCGCCACAAGCTGGGAAGGGCTTCGATGCACTCGCCGTAATACTTCACGACGTCCGACGAAGTCTGCAGGCTACTCCCACCAAAATCCGATGCCGCAAACTCATCCGCCGCTTTTCTCAGAGAACCTTCTAATCCATCAATCGAGCTTTTCAGCTCAGCGAACTTAGAATTGGTTTCCGCCAGTTTCGAGATCGCCGCATAAGCTTTGCCTGCGACTTCGGACACGACACCGAGAGCCGCCCTCACCTGATTAAAGTTGGCGATGGCTGCAGATAACCTGGACCCAAGGGTAGGAGGTGCGACCCAACCCACGCTCTTACCAGCAGCCCGGGCCGCTTTGTCGACATCCTGAATCGAGTTGACGTAGGCTTGCAGCACCCGTGCGCTTTGACGGGCTTCCGCAGCGCACTTTTGAAACTCGGCCGCGAGCTTCGCTTCTGAGGCTGCCAACGCCTGCGCCTCGGGAGTGGCCGCTTCGAACTCGTCCGCGAGTGCCTTGATATCCTCTGCGGCCTTACGAGCCTTCCGTGACGCGAGTTCGTCGTTCAGTGCCTCCAAGTGGGCTTCGAACTCGTCGGCCGCACCGCCTCCTTCCAGGAACCGAGCTTTGAGGTCGGCAACCCACTCTCTGGAGTTATCAGCAACATTAACCTTGATCGTCGCTGGCATGGCGTTCCCCGGCCAACCGCATTACGGTTGCTTTAATCGTTTCCAACTGTTTAACCACATCGGCAGGCAAGGCCAGCAACTCGGATTTTGTCAGCCCCAAATGCACACGCAGCAGCTTCAGCCTGCGCAGCTGATAATAGAAGTTGATGACGTCGCTGAATCGTTCGTCAAAGCGACTGCTGCCGTGCCACCAGTGACTGGTGGCGTTTCGGAGTTTTTTTCGTCATCTGCCCCCGGTGTCGTCGAATCGCGGACTGCCGCTAGCAGATCCCAAATCGCGTTGGGATAAGTCGCACATAACGCTCCGAGCATCTCCCATGAAAACTTCACGGGTTGGCCAGCGGGATCCTGGACGTCCCGCCAATCAACAATCCGACTACGCAGTTGGAAGGACTGCACCGTATGGCCGACGGACTCTTCGAGCGATGACAATTGCTCGTCGAGCGTCGGTCGCTTGATGGCGATTTCAATGCTCTCACCAGGCGCGAGTTCAATCTTTCGCCAGAGCAGTTCGGTCAATGAGGGTGGCATAAATGTGATCACGAGAGTCCCCCTTTATGAAGTTCGTCGGCCAGGATTTGGCCACCATCGTTAGCGACCTGTTCTTCCAGTTTCTCCAGCCACTCAGGCGGGATGACTTCTGGGAACAAGGGTCTGTATTTGTCGAAGTATTCCGAATAAATGCGGCCAAACCCAATTAGCAGTGAGTCCTCATCCAGCATCTTGGCGATGTTGCCCCCCTTGCCGTCCGGGCCCTGGTAGCCTGGCCGGGCAGAGTTCCGCTGGAATCCCGTGTTGACGCCGATTTCAGATGACCCCGGCATGACGTTACCCGTGTTGGATTTGGCCTTGCCCTTGGACACGATCGTTCCAGCTTGATGTCGCGGCTGGCTGCCTTTGACCACCTTCTTGGACTTGAGCTGCTTCCTGGGGAGTCGACTGCGAACCGTGTCAACTTTGAGCGGAGCCCACTTGATGCCGTCCGATCCCGTTCCACCGCGGGACTTGTCGATATACGCCTGCCGTGCCAACTCCAAGAGTTCCTGTCCAACTCTCTCAAGCACATCTCGCCGCCGCTGACGCAGAGCTAGTGCGGCGGCATCAATCCCGGCGGTAAGCTCGGCTTCTGGAAAGACGACACGCATTTCGCACCTCGGTTACGTGACTTCGGTATAAGCCAGCGTCTTCGCAGCGGAACTGGAATCTGGCTTCAAGATATCAAACGTCAGCCCCTCTTCGATCAACGCGTTCATCGCTCGGGTATCTTCCGGATTCACAAACGCCAGGCGGTTAAAGTCGATCGTTAGCACTGTATAATTAGTGCCGCCAGTGCCACTGCCATTATGAGAGCCCTTCAGCACGATCT
>JAQGHS010000583.1 GCA_028291605.1 Planctomycetaceae bacterium
GTTTACCGATTTCGATGGAGACGGCTGGCAGGACTTGTTCGTAATCAATGGCAATGTCCAATACGATCGTCCCGGCAGCCACTATTACCAGCCTCCCAAGCTGTTCCGTAATCTCGAGGGCAAGCGATTTGTCGACGAGTCGCCTCGGGGCGGTCCCTACTTCCAGGTGCCGCATGCGGGCCGCGGCGGGGCGGTCGGCGATCTCAACAACGACGGGGCGCCTGACCTGGTCGTCGTCCATCAGCAGGAGCGGGTCGCCGTCCTGTTGAATCAACATCCGCCGAAACATTGGATCGGCCTGCAATTGCGCGGCGAGAGTTCGAATCCCGATGCCATCGGTGCGCGCATCGTGCATCGCTTTGCTGGCCGGGAACTCACTCGCTGGGTCCACGGTGGCGGCAGCTATTTGTCATCGAATGATCTGCGCGTCGTGATGCCGGCCGATACTGATCAGCCCGTGTCGGTAACAGTCCGCTGGCCCAGCGGCAAGACTGCGGTCTTCGCGAATTTGTCACCTGGCAAGTATCATGATCTCGTTGAAGGACGTGACTCTTCCCAATAACGGATCTCCAGTGAACGAACTCTCTTCCCCGCCGCGACGAATCCCAGGGCGGAGCTGGCTGTACCGAACGCTGCTGATACTGGCAGCGACCGTCGTCCTGGCGGGAGGAATTTACGGGGTCCTGCGGTGGCAACAAGCCACGTCGCTCACCACGGCCCGCCGCGACCTGCGACGATTGGCTGCCGCCGGGTCTGCTGATCGCCGCCTGGAGCTCGCCCGACACGCGACGCGGGAACTCGATTGGAATCGTCAGCTGGGCGGCCGTAGCTCGGGAGGAACGCTGCTGAGATACGTTTGCAGTGTGTTGACGGCCGAAGGCGGCGTCTTACCCGCATTTCCCGCGGATCTCAAGTTGTCGCGTGTCGAGACCGATGATTTGCTGCTGGCTGCGACATCGTTCCTGGGGGTCAGGCAACTGGGTCTGGCCGACCCTCTGGTGCGCGAAGCTTATACGCGCCCGGATCACCGGCTGCGAACTCTCGAGTTGGCAACTTCGGTCGAATACGAACTGGGCAATATGGATTTCGTCCTGGAGTGTTGCGATGAATGGCAGCAGCTCGATCCGAACGCTTCCGCCCCGTGGCTGGTTGCGGTCTTCGTCTATGAAAATCGGGGCAAGCTGCAGTTGGTGATTGAACCATTGAAGGAAGCCATTCGCCGCCTCCCACCGCCAGCCGTGACTTATCGAACGCAGCTCATCGATTATCTATTACAACTCAGACAGACCGGCGAAGCACGGCAGCAATTCAATGCGTTGCGGGGCATTGCACCGGAGACCATTTCCGGCCCCTCGCTGACCGAAACGCGGCTCTTACTGGCCGAAGGTGCGACGTCGCGGGCACTCGACATGGCGAATCAATTGATGGCTTCCAAGCCGGATGATCCTGCCGTGTTGCTGCTGGTCGGCAAGATCCATCTGACAATGCAGAAGCCGGCTGACGCCCTGCCCATACTGTCGTCGCTGGTCGCGCGTTATCCCTTCGAGCCAGAAGCCCAATTCCTGTTGGGGCAGACCCTGGCGCGTCTGCAACGCCGCGCCGAGTCGAAGGTGCACCTGGATAAGCACCGGGCCATCATTCGCGCCAAGACCGACATCCACAAGCTCCAACGCCAGGCCGCCCTCGAACCCGACAACCTGGCACTCCGCCTCGACCTCGTGAAACGCTGTGACGAAGTGCAATGGACCGAGCAGGCCGCTCATTGGAGACAGGCCGTCGAAGCCTTGCGGGCCGCCCAGGCGGCGCACATTTCCAAGCCGTAATCTGGTTAGCCTTTCTTAGTGTGCCTGGCAACAGCCATGCCATAGGCCTCGGCCAATAACCGCTGCACGGATTCGAACGTCGCGGTACCAGGGTTGAGCACGCACACCCAATACATCTTGCCATACACCGGATGCGGCATCAGCTGATCCAGGACCGTGAAGTCATAACCGCTCTCGTCGCCCACATCAGCAGGATTCGATTCTGAGCCAAACAATGATCCGAAAGTCTGCTTGCTGACGCCGATATTCAGACGGTAGACACCCGGACGATTGAGATTCGAGGCCGTATCATTGAAATCACTGGTGACCAGCGTCGCAAAGGGCCACATGTGATCGGGCGGAAGACCATCACCGGGGTCGTAGAAAAAGAAGCGATCTCCGTTTGCGTCGACCGTGTCGACGCGGCCCAATGTGCCGGTGATGTACTCGGTGATCGACGTTTCATCCATCGGTTCCACCTTCCAATCGATCGAGTACCTGGCTTGTACCGCGACGAGTTCTCTAGAAACTTCGCGGGCGACAATTCGAGGTATCACACACGGTCCGCATTTTACCGTAAACTCAAGCCTCGTCCGGAATCCGCGACGTCTGCTTAATAACGTCGCTAACAACCATCCGGCTTACGCCGGACGCTCGCCCACGAAGCAGCACTACTGATCCTTGAGAGCCTTCACTGCTTCCCACTTTTGAGCTTCCGTCATTGGTGGCGGATCAGTCTTATTGATGACCCAGTCAGGCAGTTGGTGGCGGGGAGTTGCTCGCGCGTTGCGCCAACGGAAGAGATTCCACGAGGCGGTTCCGGTACCACTATTGGGGTCAGGCTGACTGACCGCCGCGAAATAGGCAAAGTTCACGGCGTGAAAGCCAACGGCAATCAGCACCAGCACGCCGACAGTCAGCCCAATAAACAACGCGTGCGACAACATCGCCTGCAACAATCTAATCACATGACGCCCTTTCTTGAGATGACAGTAATGTCATTTTCTGTTTGCGTCAACAAATGCGAATATGATCGAGCAGCCAGTCGCTTCCGTTGAGCCAGAGACTTTAGGAGTTGGCAGGGCCAGAGGATTGTTCTTGGACGGTATTCATTGGCGGAATCAGTGACCATGGGAAACGATCTGATCCCCCTCGGTATTTGTCTGAATTCAATACTCAAAAATGTACAAACCGCGATCTTGTAGGTTGTTCCGGATCGGCGTCGGTAAGTATTCACTCCGCGATTCGAATTGCTTTCTCCCGAATCCACGATCCAAACTGGAGCCGTGCGGATTCTCCCCTCTGAGCCAAAAAGTAACACGCGTGTTGCGATGTGTGAGGTGCGGACGCCTCATCGTTGCAGAGCGCACATTCCTAGGCTTAAGACTAAATGTCGTTACATAATTTTGTAAATTGCATTTGATTTGGATGAAAATTCGTGTGCTACGGTTTTATCGAAGGGCTGCACTTTCCGGATTATCCGACATTTTGCTTTTCAGCTTATCAATGTCCTGCGATGTTCTTGCCGTGCGTATTCTTCGCACGACAACTGGCACCGATCTCCAATCAGGTTCCGATCTCACTTCGGGTGGGCGCAATATTGGCGTTGTCACGAAAGGGCCATTATGAGCAGTATTGGGTTCTGTAAGTTGCCGCACAGGACGATTCTATTCTCCGTAACGATGTTAACGGCAAAGACTCTCCTCGCGTCCCTGACGCTGGCCGATGATCCTGGGCCTGTCGTCCGCATAGAGTAAGACTGGTCGCTGGAGATCATCGAGACGG
>JAQGHS010000598.1 GCA_028291605.1 Planctomycetaceae bacterium
CTTTACCCTGAGTCGAAAAGTACGGCGACGGTTTGATGCAGGCTCATACCCCGGATCACAAGCGAATCGTCATTACCGGCATCGGTTTGACATCTCCCAACGGCAACAATTTGGCCGAATTTCGTGCCAATCTGTTGGAAGGCCGTTCGGGAGTCGTGCCATTCCAAACTCGCTACATGGGTGACGTTCTGGCCGGCGTCTGCAACTTCGATGAACTGCGTTATCAGAAACGCAAAGAAGTCCGCCGCGGAACTCGAGCCGGTTCGATCTCCATCTATTGTGCCCGCGAAGCCATCCAGAATTCGGGTCTCGACTGGTCGCAGGTCCCCAAGGATCGCGTCGGCGTGTACCTGGGCATTACCGAACAAGGGAACGTCGAAACTGAAAACGAGATCTTCGAGATCTCCAAATTCAACTACGACACGAAGGTCTGGTCGCACCACCACAATCCCCGGACGGTCGCCAACAATCCCGCCGGTGAAGTCACCCTGAATATGGGGATCACCGGGCCGCATTACACGTTGGGTGCCGCCTGTGCCGCAGGAAATGCCGGCTTCATCCAGGGCATGCAGATGCTCTGGCTAGATGAGGTCGACTTGGCCATCGCCGGGGGCGTCTCGGAAAGCATTCATACTTTCGGGATTTTTGCCAGCTTTAAAAGCCAGGGGGCTCTGGCCCACCACACCGACCCGACCAAGGCCTGCCGGCCGTTCGACGTGAATCGCAATGGGATCGTCGTCGCCGAAGGGGGCGGAATCTGCGTCCTGGAGCGACTCTCGGCAGCCAAGGCCCGTGGCGCGAAGGTCTACGCCGAAATCGTCGGTCACGCCATCAACACTGACGCCACCGACTTCGTCCTGCCACACGCCAATCGTCAGGCCGAGGCCATGCAACTCGCGTTAAAACGAGCTGGCCTGACAGCCGACGACATCGACATCGTCAGCAGTCACGCGACCGCCACGACGCAGGGGGACATCGAAGAGTGTCTCGCCATCAAGAAAGTTTTTGGCGACCGCCCTGGACTGGCTGTCAATAATACCAAAAGTTTCATCGGCCACGCGATGGGAGCGGCCGGCGCCCTGGAAATGTTGGGCAATCTGCCTGCCTTTCAGGATGGAATCGCCCATGCTACAATCAACTTGGATGAGATGGACCCGGCCTGCGGAGTGCCTCAAATTGTCGCCAATCGACCCCGGCAGATGGAGTCGGTGCGGTACATTTTGAACAATTCGTTTGGCATGCTGGGGATCAATTCCGTCGTGATTATTAAGAGATTTGAGGACTGAGGCGCGTTTTTGATCGTCAGGGCCGAATGGGCCCGGAACATCGCCGGCTGTTCTTCGCGATTCGATCTGCGCGATTGGATCTGCGAACTGCGGCCGGTGCCTGATTTGGGGACGATCCGCCCACACCATCGTCGGAGTTACCTGAAGTAACCCGCGCTGGCTTTGAAGGAGAATTTGTCGATGACGGCGGCTGAGATCAAGCAGGTCATTCTTGGTATCCTCGAGCGAATCACGCCCGACGAAGACCTGTCGCAACTGAAGGACGAAGTGCCGTTCCGCGAACAGATGGAACTGGACAGCATGGATTTCCTCGACATCGTCATGGAGTTGCGGAAGCAATATCGCGTCCAGATCCCCGAAGAGGATTATCACAACCTCGGCACGATGACCGGCACGGTCACCTATCTCACGCCGTTGATGAAGGGCCTGCAGGCCCACGCTTAGTGGCAGTCATCATCAACCGGCACGCGCTAAAGAAACGTTTTTAGCCACAGAAGGACACAGAAGAAACACAGAACAGCAAGAGAACGAAATCCTCTTTTCTGTGTTTCTCCCGTGTCCTTCTGTGGCTGATTATTTGAATTGAAAGCGCATTGAGAAACCGTCGGCGCAACGCTTCACACTGGTTGTAATTCCGAACCGTGGGCTAGCGCCCAGCGGCTGATGGTTGGTCAACCTACGGCGACCTGCAACACTTCTGCCCGTAACGTCTCGTTCAAACGCTCAACCTCGATCAATAAACTCTGGTGAATCTCGGCCAACTGCCCGAGCTCACCCGCACGACTGGTACGCTCCAGCCGTAGAGCCCTGTCGTATGCGGGGTGGGCGCAAAACGTGGCCAGAGATCCCCGGATGGCGTGGGCCAGTTCGCTAGTCTCTGCCGAGTCACCCGTATCGATGGCGACCTGCAGCGAGTTGAGCATGTCGGGCATCGTGCTCAGAAAGAGCTCGGCCATCTCTTTCAAAAAGCCGCCATCTCCATCCAACTGTGCGAGAGCTCGGTCCAGATCGCAGACTGGCTCAGATGGCCCTCCGTTTTCATTCGGAGCCGCAACGTTTTGAAAACTCTCTGCCTCGGCACTCGCCATCACACGATGCAGCACGGCCGCCAGTTCCTGTTGATCGATCGGCTTGCTGACATAATCGTCCATCCCCGTGCTCAGGCAACGTTCACGATCGCCGGTCATCGCGTGCGCTGTCATCGCAATCACGGGCACATGACGACCCGTGTTCAACTCCCGCTCGCGCAATACGGCGACCGCTTGTAAGCCGTCCATGACGGGCATTTGCACGTCCATGAAGACGACATCGAAAGTATCGTTTTCTAAGGCATTTAAAGCCAGTTGACCGTTGCCGGCGACTTGCACGGTATGCCCCAGCTTTTCCAGCATCTTCACCGCCACCCGCTGATTGACGGCGTTGTCTTCGGCCAGCAGCAATTTCAGCGGTCGGTAGGTGACGATCCCATTGGACGCGGCTGCCGGAACGACTCCGGCCTGGCAATGGTGTCGCTGTCCGAGGATCTCGACGATCGTCCGCTGCAGCTCCGATTGCTTGAGAGGTTTCAACATCGTCGCCGCGACGCCCAGTTCGCGGCAACGTACGGCCGCTTCCTGCAAATCTCCAGACGTAAGCATGACGATTGTGGCACACGCCAGTTCTGGAGACGCTTTCAACTCCTCGACGAACTTGAACCCGTTCATGAGAGGCATGCAACAATCGGTCAGAACCAAATGGAACCGCTGGCCCGCCGAGTGTGCAGTCCGGACCGCATCAAGCCCCGTGAACCCGCTGCTCACCGCTGTCGGCCGCATCTTCCACGATAACAACAACTCTTCCAGTATCCTGAGATTGGTCGCGTTGTCGTCGACAATCAGTACGGGAACACCTGCCAGTGAAACATCAACTGGTTCTCGCTCCCTGTTTTCAGACAGCGGCAGCTCAACAGTGAAGTAAAAGGTACTTCCCTGGCCGACCTGGCTGCGGATTGCGATATCGCCCTGCATCATGTTGACAATACGACGCGAGATCGAGAGACCCAACCCTGTCCCGCCGTAGACGCGTGTCGTCGACGTATCAGCCTGTGAAAACGCTTCGAAGACCAGGGCCTGTTTATTCTCTGGAATTCCGATCCCTGTATCGTGTACCAAAAACATCAAGCGGGCCGCTGATTCGGTCATCGATTCCAATTCGACGGTGACACCGACCTCGCCCCGTTCTGTAAATTTGATGGCATTGCCCACCAGGTTAACGAGCACCTGACGCAACCGTCCCGCATCACAGAGCAGGTGGTCCGGAACTTCCGGAGAGACTTGCCAGACGAGTTCGAGATTCTTTTCGTGAGCTCGAAACGCCAGGGTCTTCATGGCGATTCCCAAGCTCTCGCGAAGCTTGAACGGCTGGGGATCCAGCTCCAGTTTGCCCGCTTCGATCTTGGAAAAATCGAGAATGTCATTGATGATCCGCAGCAGCGAGTCCGCCGAGGAACTGACCGTCTCCAGGTACTCACGTTGCTCACCGGTCATGGTGGTATTCAGGGCGAGCTCCGTCATGCCGATGATGCCATTCATCGGGGTGCGAATTTCGTGGCTCATGTTGGCCAGGAATTCGCTCTTGGACCGGTTGGCTTCATTCGCCGCATCCCGAGCCGCAATGATTTCCGCCTCGGCAGCCTTTCGACCAGTAATAATCTGGGAAAAGATCACCAGGCCTCCGATCTCGTTGTTGGCATCACGCCAGGGGCGAGCCTCCCATTCCACCAATTCTTGAGTGCCATCCGCTCGTAGGAACGTATCTTCGGCACAGCCTTCCGTCGAACCTTCCAGCACACGTTGATGAGCGGCTTTCCAACGCGCCGGGCATTCGGGATACACCTCGTAGTGGGACTTGCCGATGGTCCCTTCATAGGTAAGATGATGATCTCGCAACCACCGTTCACTCACTTGAATGTACCGCATCTCGTGATCCAGCATGGCGACGGAGGCCGGCGTATGCACGATGAGCTGACTCAATAGTTCCGAGGTGGCTCGCAATTCGCGTTCGGCTTTGCGGCGTTCGGTAATATCGTTCGCAATCCCCAGGAACCCGGTAATTTCGCCGACACTATTGCGAATGGCGCTGATCCCCAACAAGACGGGAAACTGCGATCCATCCTTACGTACATACGTCCACTCACTTTCGTTTTTGAGGCCGTGGATGGACTTGGCGACAAATACCCCAAAACCGGGTTCGATGAGTTCCCCCAATTCCACGCTGTATTCCACCGATCGCGCCGCAACTTCCGACTCGAGATGAAATACCGAGGGGGTGGCCTTTCCAATGAACTCGTCCGCCGAATACCCGAGCATCCGCTCGGCGGCGGGATTGAACATGGTGATGATGCCTTCGGGTGTCGCAGAAATGACCGCATAGGCGGCGTTTTCCAGGATCGCCCTCTGGAGTTGATTGGTTCGTTCGATTTCGACCTGTGCCGCCAACAGTTCCGCAGTGCGATCTGCGACCCGTTGTTCCAGCGTCTCATTGAGCTCTCGAAACTGGTCCTCAACCAGTCGACGGGCGGCAATTTCGGCCTGCAGTCCCTCGTTGACGCTGTGAACTTCGGCATTAACCCGATTCAGCAAACGCGATCGGCGGCTGAGATCGGACATGATACCCGAAATAGCCGTACCGGCGGCCTGCAAATGGCCAATCATCTCGTCCTGTGTGCGACTGAGATCGCCGATCTCGTCCGCGGTTGTGTTACCTTGTGGCGTCGTCTGCGTGGAAAACGAACCCGTGAATCCACCCTGTGCGATCTCAGTCGTCACCCGCGCCAGTTCCCGCAGATCAGAACTCACAGACCGAGTCTGATCTTGCAGGGCGATGATGGGAGCACAGATGCGGCGGAAGATGATGTATCCCGAGAAGCTCATCAACACGAGCAACATCCCGATCAGTCCCAGGATGAGTTTCAAGTGGGCTTGGCTTTGATGGGCACTCGCTTCGGCCTCTGATCGATTGCGTGCGTCCAAGGTATCAAGAAAGGCATCAATGGCGCGGATGCTGTCGGTCCGTTGTTGATGAAAGTTTTGATCATTCAACATGCGAACCGCCAGCGACTGATCGGGGGAGCCCCGTCGAACATAATTTCCTTTGTCGTCCGCAAATCGCCCCTGCATCGCACACATCGCGGCTTCTTCCATGTGCACCAGTTTGGTCACTTCCGTGTGCGCCGCTCTCAGCTTTTTGAATTCTGCATCGGAAAAGTTGAGTGTTTCCAACAATGCGCGCAGCGAGATTGCAGCCTCAGGCCCATCCGCCTTCTGTTGTTGCGCTTCTGCAACGACCTGTTCCCAGACGGCTCGGCCCGCGTAACTCATGGGGCGCGGTTTCGTCCCATTGCGAATTGCCAGCAGGTTCCAGAAATACCCTTCATATTTCTTATCACCCGTCACGACATAGGTCCGAGCGAAGCGGCTCAGGTCATCGGTGCTCTGACGCAGATGATCGGCCATCACAAACGACTTCTGTCTCTCGCGCTGTTCGATCAGGGCATGCCGTTGATCCAGGACCAGCAACCCGGCAACGACCGCCAAGGCAACCAAGAGGACGAAGGTCGTCCCTAATACGACACCGAAGAATCGTTTGACTGTCATGTTGATCGACTATCACAAAATGTGAACTAACGTGTACGTAGCAAAAGAATTGCGATAAAGATGGGCGTACCAAAACGTAGGTTATTTTCTTCACGCCGGATTATCAGACTCATCAACTGAGAGACGCACTCCCGAAATGGCGGAACGGTTTTTGAGAATAACCGTCATAAACGCTATACGGCGGCAGTTCCGCGCGCTCCGGTCGCAGCGATCCGTGGAGCTGGTGCGTTGAAGAGGCGCTACGGAGTCCGGCGGTGATCAAGATTTCAAATACCGTTTTCGTGTCACCGGAAGCTTCCACTTGAATCGCTTGGAATTCTTCGTGACCTTTGTGACCTTCTGTTCCAATCTCAGTTTTTTGAACAGAAGATCACAAAGGACAAGAAGAAGTGCGAAGGTCAGGATTCGTTGAACAGCACACTTGAGACTAGTTCAAGCGCGACAAAATCCCGATTCTTCGTCTGCGAAATCTGTGGATAAAATTCCACACTGAAAGCGTGAGTTCAAACGTGGCCCGCGGTTCGGCAGGAGCCTCACCCTCCCATGACGTCGCGCACGAAACGGAAGCAATTCACGTACGAAAGCAAACAGCGAGTGCATCTCCGTGATCAACACCGGAAATACACTCGCTGACTTGTCGTGTTCGAGTTCTTCGTGCTCAGCAACCTATTTGATCACACTCACATGGGGCTGCTTCTCGATATTCCCGGCCGCATCCAGCGCGACTGCGATAATCTTGCCGTCTGCCGGAAGTTTCTCCAGAACGATTTCCCATTCGGCAAAATTCGGCCGCACCGATTTCACTGGTTGATCGTTCACGACCACCTTCTGAATGGTGTTGTTATCCGCAGCGACTCCCGTAATCTTCCAACCAGTTCCCGCTTTCGAGATCTGCGTAATGACGGTCACCGGAGGCAGGTCGTCGACTTGATTCAGCAGTTGCGGGAACGCGACTTCGGCCGTTTCGAGCACGCGTGATTCATCGCCCGTGAGCGGCAGATCGGACTTGTAGGCCTTGCCATCCGGTCCGCGAACTTCCCCCGACTTGACACTGACGACCCGGGCCGTTTTGCCCTTCCCGTAATAGTCGTGAACATAGATCGGAACACTGGTCGGGCTTTTCGGCTGTGGACGAGGCCCTCCACCCAGATTGACCAGCGATCGCTTATTATTGTCGCGTCGTGCAGTCACTTGCACATTGCGGAAGTGCGATTCCGCCTTGCCCGTCGGGTTATCATCGCTGATCTGGATCAACGGCATTCCGCTATTCTGGAATCCGGTAAACGTGAGCCCATCGACGGTCAACATGCCATACTGGATCGAATCATCGTCATGGCCGCGATTAAACGGCTCAGCGTCACCCGAATTCCCAGTCTGACTCATCGCGACATTGCGGTACACGTGCCGGTCGAAATTGGGATGATAGACACCGTAGATCGCATTGTGGATTTGCAGGTTCTCGACCAGCAACGAAGGGGACATGGGCCGAAACGCGTAATGGATCTCCCAGATCTTGGTATTCCGCATCACAAACGGGTGCCGCTCGTCAGGCCCCACCCGTTTGACTCCTTCGCCGAGATTGATCCCGTAGAGTCCGTCGCAATGAGCTTCGTTGTCTTCGAAGCGCACAAACGGGAGCGTGCGGATATCGGTCGGGACGAGCTTGCCATCCGGCTGAGCCACCGGCATGGTCATCGATAACTGACTCGATTCAATCGCTTCGAACCGGTACCCGTAGAGGTTGTTTTCACACGTCACATTGCGCGTGAACGTGTTCAGACAGTTGGCCCACCAGAAGCCGGTTCCTTCGTTCTGATCGTAGGGCAGCACTTGCTTCGGCAATGGTCTACCTTGCATCGACTGCACGGCGAGATTGCGATCCAAAACGTTCTGGACTTCGGTGCCGTCTTCCATAAAGAACCCGTGCCCGATACTGCGGAAACCGACACAATCACGAACGACCAGATAGTTCGTGCCATGAATCGTCAGCCAGCGATTGTGACTGTCCCAGATCGAGGCACCGACCACCGAGCTGCCGCGCATCGTGTCGCCAATCAGGTGGAAATGCAGGCTGTAACGACCGAGCACACCCTGTTTTCCCAGATGGCGGAACTCGGCGTAACTGATCGATCCCGCCGAGCCGCGATGGTACATCGTATGACCGCGCTCGCCATTGGGCTCACCCGATTCGACGATCACATTGCGGCTGAGATTGGCGATTTCGCCGCGGAATTCTCCGGTCCCCAGATGCTCGTGAACCAGCGGCTTGTCGAGGACGATTGACGTCCCGTCGAGCTTCGTAATGAGGCGTTCTTCGGTCTGCATCAACTCCGTGCCCTGGCCGTTATCGCGTCCCAGCTTAGTCGCCGTGACGATCACTCGGTCACCGACACGCCAACCGGTCACCGGTTCGGACAAGGTGACCGCCCCGTCCCCTTTGGCCGCTGTTGCTCCCAGTTTCACCCACGTGCGGCTGAGCGGAGTCCCGTGAAAGTCCATCCGGCCCCCGCAACAAACCAGGGCGGGACACGATTGCTTGTCCTGTCCAGCAGCCGCGATCAATCGAATGAGGGCGGTGTGGCCCGCAGCGATAGGGTGCTCAGCAGTTCCGACTTCCAGTGCCGGTCGATTCTCTGTTGACCCGGGAGCCGGTTCTTCAATATGCAGACTGCAATCAAACCCATCTTCGGACGGTTCGTCACCCGCTTCGATCTTCAAGACCCCCACGTCGAGACGAGTGTCTCGGTCCGCAGCAAACGATAACGTGCCGCCGACATAGACGGCTCGCAGAGCCTGGTCCGACTGGACGTCATAAGTGACGGTGTGCCCCGGTCGAATGTGAACCCGGGTCCCGGCAGCCGGCACCTTGGCCCCCTCCCAAGTCGCCGCCGCCGACCACGGACCACTCGCCGCGGAACGAATCCATTCCGGCTTGTCCGCGGCCGTTGCGGGAGCAACATTGGACAGCGTCACGGTGACGATGATTGCCAGCCATCGGAACCACGCTTGCCTACGCACGTCATGCAGTTGAGCGCTGCCTATCATGTCGTCGTCTCCGGTTGGAAAAAGTGTGGAATACAAACCGTAGCCACGCTCGCCAGAGCGTGGGTTTCGCGGTATTCGCCCATGTTCTGGCGAACGTGGCTACGTCGCTATTTCTGCTCACTGAGGGCATAGGCAACGCGGTCGAATTTGGGGTCGGGCGTTCAAATTTCAAAATTGGCCAGTTAGCCAACGTGACTTCGTAAGGTTAACAGTATGGCCAA
>JAQGHS010000619.1 GCA_028291605.1 Planctomycetaceae bacterium
CAGCATCTTCCAGCCGGCGCGCTTTTCGGATTCGGTCAGCGCATTGTCGGCGGCCGATGCCGTGTCTGCGGCGAACAACAGCGCCAGGGTTCCGAACGTGTAAATCGCGAGTCTTTTGTAGTGCATCGTGTGAAGTTCCTCTGCCGGGAAATGTGACGAGATCCATTCCGAACCGCGTTGAGAACCGCTATTAGACGTTTGCCGGGTCCCATTTGCAAATTATCAGTACTTTAGGATGGGCCTCGACCTGCGGGAAGAATTTCCATTACAGTGCCGCGCATGGATGCAGAATCGAATTCCCCCCGCCCCGGTACCTGGCTGTCCGGCATGCTGATCATGAGCAGCATGACCGTTCTCAGCCGCATCTTGGGGTTGGTGCGCGACATTGCGATGGCTCGCCTGTTTGGCTTGTCGCCCGTGATGGATGCATTCACGATTGCGTTCCGAATCCCGAATTTGTCGCGGAAACTGTTCGGCGAAGGGGCGCTGGCAACGTCGTTCATTCCGATCTTTGCCAGAGAACTCGTCTCAGAAGATCGGACCACGGCCTGGCGGCTGGCGAGTGCAGTGCTGAGTTGGATGACGGTATTTCTGTCAGCGGCCGTAGTGCTCGGAGAACTCGGACTGCTGGCCTGGGCGTATTGGGGTGCAGTCAGCCATGAGACGCTGGTGCTGATCGAGTTAACGGCCATCATGCTGCCGTACCTGATTTTGATTTGCTTGGCATCGCAGGTCGGTGCCGTGCTCAATTCGCTGGGACATTTCCGCTGGCCGGCGACCGTCCCGGTGGTTTTGAATCTGGTATGGCTGATCGGTGCCTGGTGGATCACGCCGTGGTTTGAGGACACCACGACAAAAGCCCAAGTGCTAGCCGTTTGCATTCTGATCTCGGGAGTCTTGCAAGTGCTGGTGCAATGGCCGGCACTCCGTGGTGTCGGGTTTCGATTTCACGGGGATTGGCGAAGTGTTGGTCATCAAGTCCGAGAAATCCTGGCCGCGATGCTGCCCGTGGTCCTGGGGTTGTCGATCACCCAAATCAACACGTTCTTCGACAGCGTAATCGCATGGTCCTTCTCGCATCCCGTGGGCGATCGATCCGCCGTGATGCCATTGCCGGGTAGCCCAATCTATCCGTTAACGGCCGGTGCTGTCTCAGCGTTGTACTATGGCGAGCGGATGTATCAGTTTCCCCTAGGAGTATTCGGGGTCGCCTTGGGAACGGCCATCTTTCCCATGCTCGCGCGGCACGCCGCACGGGGTGAAATGGATGCACTCAAGCAAGACTTATCGCTGGGCTTAAGGCTCGTATTGGTGATCGGTTTACCCGCCAGTGCCGCCCTGATGTGGCTGGCTCATCCGGTGGCCCGCTGCCTCTTTGAACGGGGCGAATTTACCCCGGCTGATACCCTGCGCACCGCTCAAATCATTGCCGCATACGGCAGCGGCGTGTGGGCGTATTGCGGGATATTGATTCTGCAACGCGGGTGCTATGCCATTGGCGATCGCCTCACGCCATTGCGACTGGGGATGATTTCGGTCGTGGTCAATCTGGCGCTGAATCTCACCCTCATCTGGTTCTTTGCGGAATGCGGCCTCGCGATGAGCACATCGTTCTGCGCGATGTTGCAGGTAGCAGGATTGCTGTGGGCAATCCAACGACGTCTGGGGCGGCTAGACTGGGGCAGGCTCGGCAGTTGCGCCGTGCGAACTCTGATGGCAACTGCGGCCATGTCTGCTGTGGGCCTCGGCCTGATGGCACTCGGTCATCAGGCCGGATGGTGGTCTGGGAAACTCATGGGGCTCGCGGTACCTTGCCTGGGGGCGTCGGCGGCATACTTATTGGTTGCGTGGTGCCTGCGATTGGACGAAATGTGGATTCTGGTACGGCGGCCGAAATAATTGCGACGCCCCGCGGCCGGCGCTGCTAGCGTCGGTTTGAACACCGACACTAGCAGCGCCGGCCACGAGCCCATCAACTTTTTCTTATTTAACACCTATTCGGCCCGGAAATTCCCGCGGCGACTGCGATCGGCCAGTTTTGATTGATGCCGATGCGTGCGGATGACGTATACCGTTCTAGCGAATAAGAAGACCCGCGCAAGATTCGAGATTCGCCGTGACACCAGTGTTGCACTTTCGCTACATTGCGGCTCGCTGCTGCGGGTTACGGAGATTCTGACGCGAAGTTCACGTGATGAACTGGGATGGGACCCCGCCCGCACCCCACGCGTGACTCATCATCCCAACTATCGGTTATTCATGACCATTACGACCGACAATCCAGAACGATACCCCCCCTATACCACCGAGTGGTTTGCGTCTTTACGGGAACGATTGGGCGAAGGGGTTTGCCGTCGTCTGGGGTACTACGTCATTCCGCCGGACATGCTGTTGTCCGTGGTGATTCCGGTCTACAACGAGCGGCAAACGTTGCTATCGCTGCTGGAACGGGTTAAGGCGGTCCCGATTCGCAAAGAAATCATCCTGGTCGATGATGGCAGCCGCGACGGCACGCGGGATCTGCTGGCTCAATTGGAGTTGGAAGCCGACAAGGACCCGAACAACCGGCTGCGAATTTTCTATCATCAGAAAAACGCGGGCAAGGGCAGGGCACTCCGCACGGGGTTTGCCGAGGCCACCGGCAACATTGTGATCATTCAGGATGCCGATCTCGAATACGATCCGGCCGAATACCCGCGTTTGCTGCAGCCGATTGTCGAGGGCCAGGCCGATGTCGTGTATGGTTCAAGGTTCCTGGGGGATTATTCGCACCGGGTGCTGTATTACTGGCACTATCTCGGCAACCGCTTCCTGACGACATTGTCGAACTGTTTCACGAATCTCAATCTGACTGACATGGAGACGTGTTACAAGGTTTTCAAGCGGGAAGTCATCCAGGAAATCGTCCCGACTCTCAAGCAAAACCGTTTCGGATTCGAACCCGAAGTGACCGGCAAGATTGCCCGCCGGAGAAAACTGCGGATCTATGAGATGTCGATCAGTTATTCCGGCCGGACCTATGATCAGGGGAAGAAGATCGGTTGGCGCGATGGATTCAAAGCCATCTGGTGCATCGTACGGTATGGGATTGCAGACTAAGGTCTACGTTGTGTAATTGTCACGACGCCTTCGAGCCCTCGGGGATGAAACGCATCGCACGTCGAGCTTGTGCCCGCGGCACGCTGTCGCCATGATCGAATTGACCTTGCGATTTTTCCGACGCACCTTCAAAGACTTTCCCATGCGAACATCCTATCGATTCTACGGTTTCATTCTGCTGAGCCTGTATTGGAGCGCCTGGAATCCATCGGCTCACCTACAGGCTGCAGACGTTCAATACCCACTCGCCGTAGCCGTTGATCCGCAAGGCGTGATCTACCTGGCCGATCGGAATTTGCCAGGTATCTGGCGTATTAAGGACGGTCAGCGGGATCTGTACTTCGAAGGCTCGAAGAAGTTTAAGACGCCGTTGAATGCTGTCCGTTGCCTGGCAATTGATGCTCAAGGACAACTACTGGCCGGAGACTCTTCAACACGAGAGGTCTTTCGATTCGACTCCGATCGGAAGCCGCAACCCCTGACCAAAGGTGGAATCGGAATCGCGATGGCCCTGGCGGTCGACAAGGCGGGAAATCTGTTCATTGCCGATCTCGAAACGCACCGCATTATGAAGTCGCCCGCGGCGGGAGGCGAACTCGTCGAGTTTGCCAAGGTCCCCGCGCCACGCGGTCTCACAATCGATGCTGAGGACCGGTTGTGGGTGGTCTCGCACGGTAAGGATCAGTTATTGAGGCTGACCCGGGATGCCAAAGTGGAAGTGATCGTCAGCGGTAGTCCGTTCATGTTTCCGCATCATATCGTGCTGGATAAAGAGCAAAACGCCTACGTCGCCGATGGATATGCGAAAGCCATCTGGAAGATTGGGGCCGACAAAAAGCCCGTCAAATATGCGTCCGGCGATCCACTATCCAACCCCGTGGGATTGGCCTGGCAGGGCGAAGCGCTGCTCGTGGTCGACCCTCGCGCGAAGGACTTTTTGTATGCGGTGGATGCCGCGGGCAAGTTGACTCCGGTGCCGATGGCCGCAGCCAAGTAGTTGCTCATTCGCCCGACTCTCTGAGTCAGGCGACGTTGGTTTCGACCTCGTTTCGGATTGGTTATACTTGACGTGTCTTCCAGGTGATCTAGTCGTATTTCAATTTTGGGATAGCAACCAACGTGTCTGAAACGGAAACACATCCCGCCCACGCCAGCGATTCGGCAAGCGCTCCGGAATCTGAAGTCTGCTGTGGCGGCGGCGATGAAGGGCACGGTTGCAGCCAGGACTCGCCCGACGGCGTGAAGCGACCCGGTCCGCTGGATGGCTGCCCGACCCCACTGGCCTGGCAGCAGGTGCTGGAGGCCTTTCACGAACGAAGCACTACGTTCGAAGTTCAACGTACGGGTTATGCGTTGCGTGGTCGAGTGTTGGGCAATGGCCCCCCGCTGTATCTGCTCTGCGGAATGGGCAGCACATCGGATAGCTTCTGTCTGGTCGCCTATCTGTTGCGTGATCTCTTCCGCTGCGTCGTATTTGACTATCCTGGGACTTTCGAGCCCATCCATCCCAGTCGCCGTGTCACGCGAGAATCCTTGCGAGATGACTTGCTGGCAGTCGCCGATCACCAAGGCGATCAGCAGTTTTCGCTGTTCGCCACCTCTTTCGGCAGCCTGGTCGCGCTGGAAGCGATGCTTGCCGCACCGGATCGCATCACGCGAGCGGTCCTGCAAGGGGCCTTCGCCCGGCGTCAGCTCTCTTTCGCCGAACGAGCCATTGTTCGACTGGGAGGATTTCTACCCGGCAAGCTGAAGTCCTTGCCGTGGAGCAAGGCGGTCCAGGAACAAAATCACCGTCGCTGGTTTCCGCCGCTCGACGCCACCCGTTGGCAGTTCTTCACTGACGATGCGGGCCAAGTCCCTAACCAGTCGATGGCGCGACGAGGGGCCATTATTCGTGATACCGACCTGCGACCAAAACTCGCGCAGATCCAGCAACCCATCCTGCTGATCCAATCGGAGGGCGATGGTCTGGTCACTCGCGAACGTCACGAGGAATTGGCAAAGGGCTTGCCGCATGCCGAAACAGCCTGGATGCACAGCGCGGGACACCTGCCCCAACTGACCAGTCCGCATCGGCTGGCCAAATTTCTGCGAGATTTCTTGCTGCCGGCTCAGCCGCCGGCCGCTTGAATTTCGACGATTGAATTCAACACGGCTCCCCTGTCCGATGCATTTTCCGCCAGCAATGGCGGAAAAACCACCGCAGCCGCAATGGCAAACAAGAATTGACTGGATATCGGGTCACGGGCCAGAAATTCAGTTGAACTTGGCAGCCCGTCCAGCTCCTTATGATTTCATTGGTTAAGCTCGCACCAGCGGCTGGACGAGAACGATACACTTCGCTCGTTGATTACGGAATCGTCATACTGGCGCGAAAAGTGCTGCCTTTGGACACATTCGGTAGATTGCCGCACTTTAGAAAAGCCCCGCCGATTTAAGCTACCCACGCGGTCCGTCGGAGAAGTCCCCCACATGCAGTCTGCAACAAGTCGAAGGTTCAGTTCGCCGTCCCGTCTTCGTAACGGTTTTACGCTGATTGAATTGCTGGTCGTGATTGCCATCATTGCCGTGTTGATTGGTCTGCTGTTGCCCGCCGTGCAACAGGCCCGGTCCGCGGCACGCCGAACTCAGTGTAAGAACAATCTGAAGCAACTCGCTTTGGCAATCCACAACTTCGAGGGATCGCAGCGAGTCTTCCCGATGACCTACACGGCCACCATCACGACCCCCACGCAGTTTGGCCAGCAGAGTTGGGCTCCACAAATTCTGGCCTATATGGATCAAGCCAATCTGTTGAATCTCGGGACTGGTTGGGACGTCAAAGCCAATTGGTGGGACTCAA
>JAQGHS010000634.1 GCA_028291605.1 Planctomycetaceae bacterium
GTGTAGATACCAATGCCGTAAGGGCGGGGGTAGAGTTGCGACTCCGATTGCCGACACACGTCACTCAATGCCCAGTACAAAGTGGAACTCTCTACTCTACCCCCGCCCTTACGGGACGGGGCTCACCTGATTTCGTCTGGATATCGACTGAGTCGACCTCGCACGAAGACATCACCTTCGACATTCGTAACCTGTATCCCCGATAGCCGCTTCGCAAATTCTGGTGAGTCTAATCCCTGGCCTCCCAAGGGGCTGTTGGCCCCCTGCCCGCCGATCAATATGGGCGCAATAAAGACCTGGACTTCGTCGATCAGTTGGCGGTCAAAGAATTCGCCCAGGACGGCACTGCCACCTTCTACCAAGACGTTCGTCAGGCGTCTTCGTCCCAATTCCTGCAGGCATTCCGCGATGTCAGGATGCTGACGGGCGTCGGCCGTGACGGAGATGACTTCAACTCCCGCCGCCTGTAACGCGGCAACTCGTCCAATGGGTGCAGCCGGGGTCACGAAAACCAGCACCGGCGTCTGCTCCGCCGTTCGCACCAAGTGCGAAAGCAACGGCAGCCGAGCGTGGCTGTCGAGTACAATCCGCGACGCCATCCGCGGGCCCGCTGGGCGCGCAGTCAACAACGGAGCGTCGGCCAGAACCGTACCAATCCCGACCAGGATTCCATCCATGCGTCCGCGCAATTGATGCACGATCGCCCTGGATGCTGCGTTCGAAATCCATCTGGAAATTCTCGTACGAGCGGCCATCTTTCCATCCAGCGACATCGCCCATTTGGCGATCACAAACGGCCGGTGGTATTGAATCAAAGTGCGAAACGGCGCCGTCAATTGGACCGCTTCCACTTCCAGTAAGCCGGTCTCGACAATGACCCCCGCGGCCCGCAATTGAGCCACCCCCTGCCCGGCCACCGCGGGAAACGGATCCAGCGCCGCCACGCAGACGCGTTTGATCCCGGCCGCCAGGACCGCAGCCGTACACGGCGGTGTTTTACCTTGATGACAACAGGGTTCCAGCGTTACATATAGGGTCGCTCCACGAGCGCGTTCACCTGCCTGATGCAAGGCGTGAACTTCGGCATGTGGTCCGCCAAATCGCTGGTGGTAGCCTTCACCCAGCAATTGCAGATCGTCATCCACCACCACGGCCCCGACCATCGGGTTTGGTTCGACGAAACCGGCCCCCTGCGCGGCGAGTTCCAGGGCGCGTCGCATGACCGATTCAGGGGTTTCAAAGGCGGATGGCATTATGGGCAGTTAGTTTGAAGTTGATCGGGCCGTAGTAGCATCTTCTTCATAAGCCCCATCCGTCCCATCCGTCCCATAAATCCCATGCATTTCTTGGTCATTCGATGGGACTTATGGGAGGAAAGAATACGCCATACGGGCCGCACTGGAAACGGTCAGCCCAAAGCAATTAAAACTGGTACTCAATCCCGGTTTGCCCGATTTCAATATTCGGGAGACCCAATGCCAGTAGTTCGTCGACGACGGCCTCGTACCACGCGGGTTTGATGTGAATGGCGATCACGCGCACCGACTTGGGCAACGATTGAATTTCGGCCGCGAAACTCTTTGGAATCAAGTGCAGCGCCTTGTCGGCCAACCAGACTAATTGGTCCGGGAAACTGCACTCCAGCAAGACCGCCTTCAAATTCGGAATCTGTGCGATGTGCTGCCAGACTCCTGAACCGTGATAAGTATCCGAAATGATGGCTACCGCCGAAGTCGGATCTTCAATCAGAAATCCCAATACCGGTACGACATGGATCAACGATAACGGCGTGACCCGCATGTCCCCCACTGGCACCGGTTGCAGAGCCGTCAGTTCATTCAACTTGAGAAAGGCGCTATCTGGCGTCGACAGCGAAACAAAATCGGGCCACAGCCGGTCGTTGAGAATGTCCTGCTGCAACACGGACAGGGTCTCCTCACTGCCATGCACCACCACACATTCCGGGCCATGTTCGAAGACGTTGTCAAGGAAAATGGGCAGCGTGGCCACGTGATCCAAGTGGCAATGAGACAGAAACAGATCCGTCACCAGCTTCTGAGCAGCGAGCGGAAATCCAAATCCAAGGCACCCGGCATCGACCGCAATACGATCATTCACGACATACGACACCAGGTATTGGTAGCGTGTTTCGCCCAGCATGCCAGAAGGAATGATTTGAAGTTTCACTGCCAACGGTCTCGATCAAGTGACAGGCCGGGTAAAAGGTACCGTCGATAGGCCCTCAAGATTATGAACTCCGGACGCGCAATAACAATGAGGAATTGGCAAGCTTTATTGATTATTCGGATCAGACTGGAA
The DNA here is from genome assembly GCA_028291605.1 of Planctomycetaceae bacterium. GTDB lineage: Bacteria > Planctomycetota > Planctomycetia > Planctomycetales > Planctomycetaceae > JAKFVC01. Next base: position 2,320 of record JAQGHS010000634.1, read on the forward strand.
ATGTCATGGGATTGTCGCCGCACGCTGCTCTGGCATGCTCATCATCGATGCCAACTGAGACTTCTCTCCTAGTATCTGTCGGCTGAGACCCGTGATTTCTTGCGTATGCCTGTCTAATAGCGGCGAATGCCGCCAGCATCCGAGTACCGACGCTGGCAGCGTCGGACGCGGCCACTATTCTGCGCCTGTCCTTACTTTCCGACTTTAACGCCCCCTGAGATCGTCACCTCGATCTTGCCGGTGTTTTTGTTTTCCGGTGGAGCATTCACGCGAATAAAGAGTACCCCATCTTTTTGAGACGTGTAGTCACATCCCTCGCCGATCAGAAATGGCTTGTCTTTTTTCTTATCGTCCTGCTGTACGCTGGTGGGAATCACGATTCCAATTAGGGCTCCGACAGGCAGATCATGCACCAGGTCCTGCGGGGTCGGTGTCGCCGACTTGGCGGTAAATCCGTTCGGACTCAATTGCGAACTCACCACGAACTTGTAGTTGCCAGCCGCCTTGATGCGAATAGGTTTGCCGGCTCCAACCATGACCGCTGTCGTATCCCAACCACGACTGGTAGTCACTTCCATCTCAATTTCGTTGGAACCGATCAAGTCGTCGTCCAGCTTCTTCAGCTTAGCATCCAAATTGGGACGATTGGGATCGAGAGCCTGGATCGACTTCAATAGCGTCCGTGCCTTGTCGTATTCTTTCAGATCGTAGTACTCGGAAGCCAGTTCCTCGGCGCTCTTCATGAATCCGTCTTGAATCTCATTCGCCTTCACATCGAGAACTGACGTGCTGCCCTTCTTTTTGGAGGTCTTCGATTTGGCTTTCTCCTGAGCGGAAACAGTGCCTGTGGGCAATACCAACCACACTTGAGCGGCAAACCAGCAGCCACCGAGTAAGCAAATCAACGCGAGCATTGGCCTGCGCATGAGGGTTCCTCAACTGAGATCTAGAGCGAGCGGGCACCAGAATAGGTCAACACGAATTCCCTATCAGCATATTTCAACAGCAGATTCGAAGGAAGGACCAAATTTTGCAGGACGGGTCTCCAGGCCCGTCCGTCAGCCTCCTCCAGCCACATAAACGTCGAAGTGAATGCACCGTCAACAGTATTACCACAGTCCTCTTCGTTTCCTTCGTGACCTTCTGT
>JAQGHS010000635.1 GCA_028291605.1 Planctomycetaceae bacterium
GTGTAGATACCAATGCCGTAAGGGCGGGGGTAGAGTTGCGACTCCGATTGCCGACACACGTCACTCAATGCCCAGTACAAAGTGGAACTCTCTACTCTACCCCCGCCCTTACGGGACGGGGCTCACCAAAATCTCACTCTCGCCACACCGCTATGGCTTGGCAACCTTGGACTTAATCACCCAAGTCGGTTCGACAAAATCCTTAATCCGCTCGGGATCGCCGGTTAAGAATGCACCATGATTGTGAGTCGTCCAATATTCATAGAAGTCCGCGCGTAGATCTTTATCGGTGATTTTGAAGTCGCCCGCTTTCTCCCGAGCCTCCAACCATTTCCGCATCGCATCGAAGGCCTCCGTGCCCCCCTGTTGCCAGAGGACTCGACCGCCGCCGTAGTTATCATAGAGGTGCTTCTGGAACTTCCAACTAGTCAGCATGAACACCGCAAATCTTCGGCCGGGCGCCTTCTTGTTCACTTCGAGTAGTCGTTCAAAGTCGCTTTTACTTCTTTCCAGTTCCTTCCTCTTCGCTTCGGATAGATCTTTCTGTGCGAGCTGATCGTCAATTGCCTTGATTTCCTTACGGATCTCTGGTTCGCTTTCCTCACCGACCTTCTTGGCTTCCTTGTCAAGAACAACGGTGGCCGCGTCGATTTCCTCTTTTGTGGGCTCGATTTCCTTTTTGTGAGCCGCCTTATAACGTTCGAGCACGGGTACGAGGAATAACTGGTGCAGCCGGTCATTGCTCTTGCTCTGCTCGCCAAGATCGCGACGGAACACAGGTTTGCCGAAGACTTCCCCAATCTGCTCGTCGGCCTTGTCCGCCGGAGTTTGTGCGGAAACGTGATTGAACGGGACGATCAATCCCAGCAATCCGATCGACAAGAGGAGTCTCTTGACCAACGATTCATTGCATCGCCACATAACCAATCTCCTAAACACGGCCACGCCAATCTTCAGTGGCATCTCCGTCGAAGTCGTCGCCTATTTTGAATCCAATTGAATTCGAACTGGCTTGTCGGAATTGCGTCCATCGGCACTAATGATGATAGCGTTCTTCTTTGGATCGAGAGTCACCTCACCTTGATAGCGATCGCCGAGTTCGTATTCTCCGCGGCGCTTGATGACCAGCCGTCCTTCGCGTTTTCCGTCCTCGCCGTATTCATATTCAATCGCGCACTCCAGGATCAGCAGGGCACTGAAGATGCCACTTCCGCCGCCACTATGGGATGTCTCGACGACATGACAACCATTCGCCATCTGGCCCAGGTGCTGATAGGAAAACCAACCACTTTTAGTGGGGTCGTACTTTTTGAAGTCGAAGTGGGCACTCTTCCTTTCCTTGTTGTACTCCGCCTCGCAATTATAACGGTTGGAATTCCTGCTCCCCTCAACATCAATGCCGATCGGGCCACGACCCGTTGGTATGACAAAGCCCTCGATGAGATCAAGAATCGCCCGAGGGTTAATCAGCCGCCGTCCCTCAGCGAAGTCCCGATTGAGCTCGACCAATTGTTGCTGCAGCGCCAAGGCCTTTCGCCCGGCCCCTGCCGCTAGAGGATCTGCAACCTGGTTTTGAGTCAGCCCCACGGAGCCGAAACAGACGACCGCCAAGCTCACAACGACAAACTGTTTCACGTCCTTGCCTCCTTATTCCGTGGCCGACGCTGCCAGCGTCGGTCCCAATCCTCTTTGTCAATCACCCTCATACCCTCACACGCGACTACGGCTTGGCAACCTTCAGCGTATCAATCGAACCATTCTTCTTCAGGTCCTTATCGAAGTGCACAGTGACAATGAACTCCACCTTCTCAAAACCTGCTACGGTCACGGTGGGCTCTGAACTGTATCCCGATCCCGGATCGGTGATCACGAGTTTCTTAATCTTCCCGTTCTCCACAACGGCATGGGCCTTGGCCGGCGAATTCGTCCACAGCTCACCCCGTTGCGGGCGGTAGCGGTAATAGTTGGACACCTCGTCGAGCCGTTCGTTGGTGACCCCCAGCGGCTTCAACACCTTCATCAACGCCGCCTTGTTCTTCCGAGCTTCTTCTTGAGTCGGCGGGCCGTTTCTGGAGGGTGTCACTCCGCTGAAGGCTTTGCGAAAGACCTCCGGCTTGACGTCCAGTGCCGCGGCAATCAGCACGACCGGCCGGCCGCCATCTTTCTTGTCGGTGTCATGCCCACCGGCAAATGTCACATCCACTTTGGTCTCCGCGGCACCAGCCATGGCCACTTGCATCCCCACAAATAAAGTCGCGATCCGCACGCCAGTCGAGATTGATGGGAAACCCCAATGTGCCCAGTGTTTCATCGCTCATAGACTCCTGAAAATCGCCGCAGTTCACGCAGCATCGGAAAAGACATTTCGCCAGTAGTGTAACGCAAAACCAGGTCCACTTGGGACAACGCCCAGGCGAATCCTCCGGCGCAGGACCCACCGCACATTCGCCGGGTGTCGTTATTGTGATGACAGTCGTTGCGGAAGCGATAACAGACATCATGCCTGCTCTGTCCCTTCAAATCAGCAGTAACTGATTGCAATTCGTTCCTTGGATTCGGGTTGAGAACAATCCTCAAGCCCCCGGACGACCACTGGCACACCCGTTGCTTTACGTGCCGCACCACCAGCCTACCCAACTAACCCGCCGTCAAACGCCAATCCAGGAGAAAGCCATGTCCACCAAATCGCTGCTTGCCGGAGTCGTCACCGTCCTCGGAATCTTCGCCCTCACGGGTCCGCAGAATTCGTACGCCCTGACCTATGTCACTCAACTTTCAGAACCGGGGTCACGCCCCGCCCGCCCGTACCGGCCCGCTCCGGTTCACCGCGCCCCGATCAAGATCGTCCATCCGCCAGTGACCAAGCAGCCCCGATACTATCCGTCCCGGGATGTCTATCGCGGAGAACTGACTCGCCAGCTTTCCGCCTACGGCTCGACACGTTCGAACTACCTGATCCAAATGAAACAGGCACAACGCAAGTACACGGTGAATGCCCCTCGTCCGACCGGCCACGGTACCGTCGGTCACGTCAGTGGAGGCATGATTCGCGATTATTGAATCGAGACGCAACCGGTCCATAACAGTAGCCGCCCAGAGTCTGGAATCCGGGTGAACGCAGCAAACAAGAGGCTGCCGCTCCTGCGACGCCCGAAATCCAGGGCCCTCCCAGTCACCGAACCACTGGTGTCGAAGACACCACCCCACAGCCCGCCACGCGATCTCGTTGAATTCTTTGTTCCGTCGTCCACTATTACGAAGCGGCCGAGGGCCCCGTAGGATGGGCACTCCTGCCCGTCGGCATTGGCGTGTGCAACAGAGAGACGGGCCAGAGTGCCAAACCAACAGACCCCACGCCCCCCCCTTGCGGGGGTGGCTCCCGCGCTTTTGCACTACAACCAGCGGGAGGTTGGAGGTAGTGCAGAAGCGCGGGAATCACTGGGACAAGCCCAGTGGCGGAGTGTCACGGCACTGCATCCGGCTAACATTTTACTGAATTCTTTGTTCTCGTGTTCACCACTCCATTTGGTCAGACGTTCTCGAATGTCCTTCGACGTCATGAACTGAATTCCCCGAAGGGGATATGCATCATAGCCCAGGGTTACCCGCACCACGGGCTACCCTGGGTTGTCATTCATGATCGAATCCTACCCTGAAAGGTTTGCGTCCTACGAAGGTGCCGCAGACGGAACCCTTTCAGGGTCCGACCACGTGATGGGATATGTCCCCACGGTAGCCCGCTGGCGCGGGCAACCCTGGGCTATGATGCATTACCCCGTTGGGGTATTATTCGGCTCAGCGCTTCATCACATCGCGCTGCATTCATTGAATTCTTTGGTCCTGTGTTCACTAGTTGTGAACTTCCAGAGACCTCGTAGGATGTCCGCCCCGACCATCTTCTTTTCCGTATGCACGCATTTGTGACGTCGAGTGCGCGACGAAGTCTGTCAATTTGGGGTCGGGCGTTCAAATTTCAAAATTGGCCTGTCGGCTGGATGTCAAAGTCATGGTTGACGGGCGGCCAATTTTGAAATTTGAACGCCCCGACCCCAAATTGACAGACTTCGTCGCGCACTCCACGTCACAAATGCGTGCATTCGGAAAAGAAGATGGTCGGGGCGGACATCCTACGAGGTCTCTGGAAGTTCATAACTAGTGAACACCAGAACAAAGAATTCAATGAATGCCGCGCGATGTGATGGAGCGCTGAGCCGAAAAATACCCCAACGGGGTAATGCATCATAGCCCAAGGTTGCCCGCCCCCGCGGGCTACCCTGGGTACATATCCCCACACGTGGTCGTACCCTGGAAGGGTTCCGTCTGCGGCATTTTCGTAAGACGCAACCCTTTCAGGGTAGGATTCGATCATGAATGACAACCCAGGGTAGCCCGCGGTGCGGGCAACCCTGGGCTATGATGCATATCACCTTCGGGGAATTCATTACACGACGTCGAAGGACATCCGAGAACGGCGGACCAAACAGAGAGGTGAACGCAAGAACAAAGAATTCAGTAAAATGTTAGCCGGATGCAGTGCTGTGACACTCCGCCCCTGGGCTTGTCCCAGTGGTTCCCGCGCTTCTGCACTACCCACAACTCACACCGGTCGTAGTACAAAGGCGCGGGAACCACCCCCGCGAGGGGGGTGGCGTGACGTCTGTTGGTTTGGCACTCAGGCCCGTCCTTAGTTGCACGCGACAATGCAGACGGGCAAGAGTGCCCATCCTACGGAACCCTCGGCCACTTCGTGACCGTGAACACAAGAACAAAGAATTCGGTGAAGGACGCGCGGCGTGGGTTTGCTTGGCACTCTAGACTGCCTCTGATGAATACCTCGATGCCGGCCGGTCACGGAGTGAGCGAGAGTACATGCTCGAAGCGCAAGCGAGTGCATTCTGCCCTTCATTCGAGGGAAATGCACTCGCTTGCGCTTCGAGCTTGTATTTGTCAGACACTGCCTGGGGTTTGTCACTTGATGTCACTTCAACGGACGACTGACAACGGACAGGCAGGATGCCTATCCTACGGGGGGAAGGAATGACTTCCGCCGTCAGTTCCGTGCAGACCGGATGATTGACGGTCTATAATGTGACGTCAGATACGTTGACGGCCGCTTTCCGGAAAGTGGGCCTGACGCTGATGCCATTGTTAGCGGTCTCGGTTTGATGAGGAGGGATTTCCATGACTGAACTGACTTTGTTGCGCCGGGCGAGTCCGCTGGCGCAGTCGGCCGAACAACTGCGGATCCTTTCCAACAGCGAGGCGCAGTTTGGTTTTGGACAGACACTGGCCCGTCACGAGCTGGCTTCGCTCTGCGCGACCGGTACTGAGGTCTTGCAGATTAATGTCGGGAAACTTTGCAATCAGACCTGTCGTCATTGCCATGTCGACGCGGGACCCGAGCGGCGCGAGGTCATGTCGCGGGAAACGGCCGCAGCGTGTCTCGAGGTGCTGCGCCGATCGGACATCCCCACGCTGGATATCACCGGAGGAGCGCCGGAGATGAATCCTCATTTCCGGTGGCTGGTGACTGAAGCCCGTGCCCTGGGGCGGCGGGTCATCGATCGCTGTAACCTGACGATTCTGGTCGCGCCTGGCTTTGAGGATCTCCCTGAGTTCCTGGCTGAGCACCAGGTCGAGATCGTGGCGTCGCTGCCCTGTTATCTGGAAGAAAATGTCGACAAGCAGCGTGGCGAGCACGTCTTTCGCCGCTCGCTGGATGCGCTACGGCGGCTTAACGCCCTGGGCTACGGTCAGCCCGGTTCAGCACAGACCCTGACGCTCGTGTTCAACCCGATTGGACCGTCGCTGCCACCCGACCAGCAACAACTGGAAGCCGCTTATCGACGCGAATTGCGAGCGCGTCACCAGGTCGAATTCACGCGTTTGTTTACGATCACCAACATGCCGATCAGCCGCTTTCTGGATGATCTGCTGCAGACCGGGAAGTTCGACTCCTATATGCATAAGCTCGTCGAAGCCTTCAACCCGGCAACCGTTGAGGGCCTGATGTGCCGCACCATGTTGTCGGTGGACTGGCAGGGTCATCTCTCGGACTGCGACTTCAATCAAATGCTCGGGATGCCTCTAGTGAGTGGTCTGCCTCGTAACGTCGCCGAACTCGATGACGTGGCCCTTGGCCAGGTCGCGCATCGCCAGATCTTGACCGGCCAACACTGCTTCGGATGCACTGCGGGCGCGGGGTCGAGTTGCCAGGGGCGGCTCGTTGGTGACAACCCGTGAAGTCATTTACGTGAGGGGAAATCCAATGTAGCCGAAGTCGCCTAGACTTCGGGGAGCCGACACCATGTGGCCAGAACTCTTGGCGAGTTCTGCTACGAAAAACGAATGTAGCCGAAGTCGCCTAGACTTCGGGAAGCCGTCACTATGTGGCCAGAACTCTTGGCGAGTTCTGCTACGAGATTGTTGATCGCCGGGAAAAACAGATGACAGATCGGTTGACGGAACGAGCGTGTCTCCCAAGCGAACAGCAGTTCGCCCAGGCTGCGCGGACAGCGCTGACAGCGCCGGACCGGGTGATCGTGTTTGCCAGGTTTCCCGAGGCCGGGCAGACGAAGACGCGGTTGATCCCGGCCCTGGGACCTGAACGCTCCGCGCAACTGCAGGCCGCACTGACTCGGAGGACATTGCACGTCACGCGGCAGCTCTGCCTGGATCGCGCGTGTGATGTGGAAGTGCGGTTCGCGGGAGGCGACGTCTCGCGGATGTGCAGCCAATTCGGAGCCGACTTGCAGTATACGGGTCAACAAGGCAACGGCCTGGGCGAACGGTTGGAGGACGCAGTCTCGGCCGCGTTCCTGGCAGGGACGAAACGCGTCGTCGTGATCGGAACCGATTGTCCAGAACTCGACGCGACCATCCTGGGAGAGGCGTTTAAGGGTCTGTCGCATGCGGACGTCGTGCTGGGGCCGGCCATGGACGGCGGATACTATCTGATCGGATTGAACGCCAACCGGCCGGAATTGTTTCGCGGAATTGACTGGAGTACTGAGAACGTATTGCGGCAAACCCTGCAGCGTGTTCGGCAGGTGGGCTGCAGCGTGCGACAGTTGAGGCCTCTTTCCGATGTGGATCATCCCGAAGATCTCCTCGCCTGTCGCCGAGTCCCCGGAGCGTTCTCCGAGGTTCTACCCGCCCTGCAACGTGGCTTATTGTCCATTATTATTCCGACTCTCAATGAAGAGCGAGGGATTCAGCAAACCCTGGAGCGGCTGGCGGGCTTAAACAATGTTGAGGTGATCGTCGCCGACGGCGGTAGCTCGGATGCGACGGTCGACATCGTCCGGCAGATGGGAATCCGGGTCGTTCCGGTGGGACGAGGCCGCGGGCGGCAGATGAACGCGGGGGCGGGATTGGCCCGCGGCGAAGTCCTCTTGTTCCTGCACGCCGACACGAAGTTGCCCGCTGGATTTCCAGAGCACGTCTGGTCAACGCTGGATCGAGGAGCTATTGCCGGAGCGTTTCGACTACGCCTCGATCACCCGCATTCAGGCTTGCGCTGGATCGAATGGGGCGCGAACCTGCGCTCGCAGTACCGGCAGCTGCCGTACGGCGACCAGGGTCTGTTTGTGCGAGCCGCATTGTTTCATCGCATCGGTGGCTTCCCCCATTGGCCTCTGATGGAAGACTACGAACTGTGTCGCCGCTTGCGGAAACAGGGTAGGATCCGGCTCGCTCCTGCCGCGGTGACCAGTTCGGCGCGACGCTGGCTGAAGTTCGGCCTGTGTCGTACCACACTCATGAATCAAATCTGTATTGCCGGATTCCGAATGGGAGTGTCTCCAGAACGTTTGGCACGCTGGTATTCAGGTAGCGGAAAATGACGACAACCGAGAATCCCTAAGAAAGATCGAAATGGGTTACGTCACGAATCCTTAAGTCGAACAGGTTCAAAAAGACTTTAGCCACGGATTAACACAGATTAAACACGGATTTCGTGGCTGGACATAGCGAAACGTCATCAACTCCTCAGCCCAATCCGTGTTTAGTCCGTGTTAATCCGTGGCTAAAAACTCTTGGTATTGTCAGGTCTACTTAGAAAACTCAACAAACATTTGATTTACCGTAGAGGAGCAGATTCATGTCACAAGCCATTGAACAGGCCGTGAAGTCGAAATACGGGGCTGTCGCCACGAGCGGCCTCTCCAGCGAGCATTCGGGCGTCCGCGCTGTGGCCGAGGCGTTCGGGTATTCGCCTGAAGAGCTGGCGTCGATTCCCTCCGCGGCCAACATGGCGTTGTCCTGCGGCAATCCCACCGCCACCGCCAACTTGCGGCTCGGCGAGGTTGTCGTGGACCTGGGCTGTGGCGGCGGGCTCGATGTCTTTCTGGCAGCGTCTAAAGTGGGGCCGAGCGGCAAGGCCATCGGCATCGACATGACCACGGAAATGCTGGAACTGGCTCGCCAGAATGCCGCCCGTGGTAAGCACGGCCAACCGATCACCAACGTCGAGTTCCATCAGGCAACAATCGACACATTGCCACTAACTGATGCCTCCGTGGATTGCGTCATCAGCAACTGTGTCATCAATCTGGCCCCCGACAAGCCGGCGGTGTTTCGTGAAATTGCCCGAGTGCTGAAGCCCGGGGGGCGACTGGCGGTCAGCGATATCGCCCTGAAGCAGCCGCTCCCGGTGGAACTCGGACAGGACTTGATGGCCTATGTCGGCTGCATCGCCGGTGCCATCCCCATTGAGGAATATCGACGCCAACTGCTTGTGGCCGGTTTTGATGCGGTCGAAGTCATTGACACGGGCACCGATCTGAATGCGTACGCGCAGGTGGAGAACCAGGGAGCCTGCTGCCCTCCTGCGGCGGGCGGTCTGCCCCTTATGGAATCCAATTGCGGCTCCGCGACACCAGCCGACGAGACTCTACACGCCCGGCTCCTCGACCTGCTAACCCGGTACAACATCAATGAGTATGCAGCCAGCGTCCGAGTGTTCGCCGTGAAGCCGCAGGGCTGAGGCGAGGAGCGACGTTGGGATGAGGGGTAGGATCAACCGACGAGTCGGGTTTCACGT
>JAQGHS010000685.1 GCA_028291605.1 Planctomycetaceae bacterium
GTTATCGGGTCGCTTGGAACCCGGCGCGCTTTGGACGCCACTAGCTGACACCCGACGTCTCGACGGCAGCAACTCTCATCTCTTCAGGTTCAGGTCCCTCATACAAGTTGAACTCCGACAGGTCAGGATAGTTGAACTCCAAGTCCTCATTCCTGTCAGGAGTGATGGATAGCAAGGTCAATCCGAGCGCCGCTCGTTCTGGTTCCATATAGCACGACCAACCGATCATTGCCGGCACATCCTCCGTCAACGGGACTTCGTGACGGCCAGAAAACCTCGCCAGTTTGAACCACTCCACAGCGGCCGCATCATCGGTCAGAATCATTCCTCCACGGCCGATTGCCAAGTGTTTGCGGTACTGAAATGACAGGCAGTGGTACGTCCCTTTTTCGTACATGCCGCGCGTGAACCGACACGCACCGTCGATAATCGGATACGGATCGAGCCGATAGACGCCGCGCCACTGCTGATCCTCAAACCGCACAGTCCCTCCGGCGTGGATCACCGAGCAAGGCACTGAACAATACGTCCGCTTCGGCAGCGTCACCTGGCCCACATTGAGATACCTGCAGCATAAGAATAATGCGGCTGTGCCAGTGTCAACCGCGACAGCAAACCGGCTGCCGGCATAATCAGCGATCGCAGCTTCAAAGTCTCGCACGATCTGCCACGGATTGGTTTTTTCGGACACAATTGTCCTCCTGTGCGCTTTACGCATTGACCGATGTTTTCGTCCGTCCTCGAAGGTGTGTCTTGCTGATCAACACGCTGGCACATGAAAATATTGGATTTCAACAATTGCCGACCAGCGTCCGCCGTAGAATGCGTTCCGGGTCCCTGCGAAACGGCGACGATTCTGGCCACTCGGCAGCGAGTTCGCTCTGGCCGTAACCCTGAGGGTTGATCAAGCGGTCGTGGATTTGAATGCGTTCCAAGTTCTTGGATGCAGTTTCAGCCTTATTCTTGTTTTCGAAAAATCTGACGCTATCGTCCGCGCTATGGTTGAGAAAGATGAAATTCGCGGGAATCAGATAGTGCTGACCTCCGACTTTGCGAAATAATCGAAGACCGAGGTCAACGTCTTCGTAACCCCAGCCTGGTAAACACTCGTCGTTTCCATCAACGGAGCGGAACAAGTCGGCAGCGACAAACGTCGCCACGCAGACAAAATCGGGGCCTCTCGGCGGCCCCGCCTCGACGGCATCCGGAAACCAATATCGTGAGTTATCGGGATTGAGTGGCACGGGATTCCCCCGCACTGCTGGCCGTAGCCACTGACTCCCGTTCTCCAGGCAGGTACTCAGCGATCGTCTCAAGAGATCTGCCGGAATGATCAAGTCCACATCCAGGAACATCAGCCAATCCGCGTTTGTGCAGCGAGCACCGAAGTTCTTGGCGCGACACTTATTCAACGGCATCGTGTCGTGATCGACTCGGACACTGCGCAGATGCGGTAAGTTCTGCTGAGTGCACCAAGCATAAGTGCCATCCGGGCAGCCGTAATCGACAACCAACACTTCGTAATCGGCCAGTCCATCCAGCTGTTGGGTGACCAGTGACTCCACCGTTTGCTTCAAGTGATGCAATCGGCCTTTCGATATGACAATGATCGAGATTTTCATAGGCCATTCCACCCTACTACCAACGCCCAATTAGACTATTGCGAAACGATGCAGTGACTTCGAGTTCGCTGAGCTACGACCTTCTCTCACGCCAAAGCCTCTGGAACTCATTCCAATCGGCTTCAGCTCTTTCAGGAAATGCGCCGCTGCTGACTGACAACAAATGCTGGATTCGCTTGTTGGTGATGGCATAGTTGGACCGACCCGCAGCACGTGACGCATAGAACAACCAGTTGTCTCCGGAGAACAGCTTCAAGCTCCGCGGAATCGTCTGATAGTGTTCCGTTCGTCCCGCCATGCAGCACCCAAAGTTTGTCACCAGGTCAGGTACAGCACGAGATTCGACTGTCGCTGGCTGCTCATGAGGAACGGGCCTGTCGGATACGCATTCTGGGGCAAATCCAACCAGTCCAACTTCCAAATTGGTATCCAGCACCCATGCCAGATCACTCAAACACGATTCGTAGAGTTGCACGTCGTCATTCAGCAGCAAATAGCGGTCATATTTTGCCAAGCACACACCGATGTTCCAGGCAGGATTGACGAATACGTTATAGGGCAGCCGCACGATCGTCGCACCGCAATGGCGCAGCTCGTCGCGTAGCGTGTCATGCGCATCATCCATGCCTTGATTGTCGATAATCAGCAACTGGCCGCACTGGTCCGATTCGAATAGCTTCCTGCTTAATGCCAAGAGGTTGTCCGTACATTTCCAAATCGTCGGAATAATCACACTAAACTGAAATTCGAGGTCTGATGTCTCTGTCACAATAAGCTCTACAATTAGCGAATTAGCGAGATGGTGGACCGTAGTTCGGCGATTCAAGAAAACGTTCCCGATCAATCATCCTGGAATAATGTTCTTTTCATCAACGGCGTGTCCGCAGCGCACTTGGGGAAGCATGGCCACTCGTCCTTTGGCGGCCTTCACGGCCATGCACCATTCCCAATCATGAGCCGGAACTCCCTGGTAGTGGCTGTTCCACATTTTGGGCGTACGATCTTTCCAGTACATCAAACAACCGGTGCCTGTAAAATCGACTTCAACCGGTACGTTTCCTGGGGGGAGATCACGCAGTTCACGCGGACTACCATTATTCCACCAGCCACCGACATAGGTTTCAGGCAGGTGTCGATTGCGATAACAACCCGCCACGGCATTGAGCGGGTTCGTCCCCGCGGTGAGCGTCTGCCAAAGTTGTTCTCCGGCAGCCAGTGGGACGAGGACGTCGTCCTCCACAATCCAATGAATGTCACCGTGCATTTCGGATCTGAGACGATTACTGGCCGACGCCATGAATTGGGCGACTTTGTCGCGGCGTTCTTGCTCCTTGCGCCAGGTGAAGCGTTCAGGAAACGGCAGGATGCGAATCGTTTCGAATGTATCGCAATACTTATCTGCTTCGACCAGGAACTTCGATCGTATAGAGGCTTTACGGCTATTATCCAGGTAAACCAGCTCCGGCTTGGTACTCAACTTCATCAATCGCACAGACTGAGCCAGCGCCGCCATCCACCGAGGAAACAAGCCTGGCAACCGACCGCTCAGGATCGCGCCAATCGAGACCCGCGCATTCCAGCGACGAACGATCGAACACTGCTCCGCCCGTTGCTCCGCCTCTCGTTCTCCAATCAAACTCGACCACGATCCGGAATGCATTCGATAATAAAGTACCGCTCGGCTAGGCTTAGGCTGACCAAATCGGCTAGCCCGGATCGCGAGATCCCAATCCCACATCGACCTCACACAATCACGCCACCGCCCTGCCGCCTCAAATGCCCAACGAGCATACATGGCAGAAGTATTAACTGTGTTACACCGCCACAGGTCATAGTCATCCCAGTTGGGAACATCCCAAAAAGTCCCGGCATGCTGCCCCTTGCCAAACGCATGAGCGGGACCATAGACGAAGGGCGTGCCCGCTTGAACTGACTTCAAATGCTGTTCGATAAAATCGCTCGACAGCAAATCATCCCCATCCAGAAACACGAGATACTGCCCCTTGGCAACCAGCGCACCTCGATTTCGAGTCTCACACACTCCCCGGTGATAAGGACTCGTCAGCACGACCAGACCGCGCGGCTCAAATCCTCTCGCAATCGCCACTGAGTCATCGGTACTGCAGTCGTCAGAATAGATGACCTCGGCCGGAATGCTCTGATTCAGGACAGACTCAATCGTCCGGGACAGATAGAGACTGTTGTTTCGAGCCGCAATGATGACTGAGACCCTAGGTTGATCACATGTCAACAGTTTTTCGTGCTCCATCCCAGATGGTTTCTCGGACGATGTGACTTCAGGTAGGCATTCAGTTCTAGCCATTCGGGAAGGTCGCGTCCGCTTCGGCGATGAAATTAGAGATTGCTTCGGCATTACGAATATCCAGCAAGAAATCGAGCAACTCGATCAAATTCGTCTTTTCTAAGCCCTAATCGCAATTCGCACCTTCATGGATGAGTTGGTCGACTATACGATATACGAATCAACCGATCGCTCTAACTGAAGTCTCCGTCACGGTTCGCTACAGTCGAAGACAAAGACCCGACCTCTTTTCTTACTTCGCCACCAGGTCGTATGATATAAGCCCTTAACGTACTAGCGATGCTCCTATTCAGGAACGAGCCTTATCTGCGGCTGTGACTATGTTCGAGCCTGCGACACTTGGCATGCATTGCGAAGCAATTCACAACAGTGAGTCACGCTGCGACTTAACTACCGTAGGGAAATACTCATGCAAAGTTTCCAACCTCAGCACCGAGCGGGTTTGGCTAAGTATTTCCAAGCGCCCCCCATCCAGGCGGAATCATTGTGTGTGAGGAGCCGCGATTCATTTACATGAAGGCGCCGCGAACCGGCGGGACTTCAATTCTTCGCCTGACTTTCGAGAAAATGCCGCTCGACATTTTCCATCATAAGAACCATCCCGGCCGTTTTGCCGCCTGGTTATCGCAAGCCACCGACGCAGACCTCGAGCAATACTTCATCTTCACATTTGTCCGTAATCCATGGGACCGAGCCGTCTCAATCGCCGGACATTTCCAAATCCCGTTCAAACAGTTTGCCGAGAACTTTCAACAACTTGTCACCCAGGATCAAAACCCTTTGGAACATTCGCTCCCTTTGCACAATTATGCCTACCTCGAGTAACAACTGTTCGCAGAATTTATTGGACGCTCTGAGACCCTGCAAATGGATTTCAATAGCCTCTGCGAAATCTTAGGCCTGCCACAAGCCGACCTTCCCTTCTCCAATCAGTCCGCTCACCGTCCATACGTGGATTGCTACGACGCAGAGATCGAACGACACATTGATCAGCTTTATGAAAAGGACGCGGATCACTTTGGATATCATTTTGGAGATACTCTTAATCGATCGGAAGCAGAGACGATTGAATAACTTGGCAAAAGACAGGGAATGGATGGAGTCAGCGCTCTTTTTCAAATAACCGAAAACAAAGAGTCCTGACCCGAATGGCACTGCCGTATGGTAGATAAGGACTTACGTCATCCTGCATTTCCTCGGCTGGAACGCATCGCCTTCAGTTTAGTGCCTAAATGCTGGATAATAGCCGCACGTTGAATCCAAGCCGGAAAATGCTCGTTATTCGCGTCGCCATAACTCCTTACGCCACAAGCGGCAGTGCCATTCAGTCCTGACCCTTCTTCCTCTCGCCGCCACAAGTGATAAGTGACGTTTGATCGCCTTTGTGAAATGTTAGGCCTGCCGCAAACGACACTTGCGTTTTCCAGCACGTCCAAACACAGTCCGTATGCCGACTGCTGCGATTTACAAATCAACCAACAAGTCGATGGACCACATGCACACTTCTTTGCATATCGCTTTGGCGATGTACTCATTGATACGAACGCGACGGCAACTGAATAACTAGTGCACTCACTACGATGAGTGGAGAGCAATCAGGCCGAACTCACCATTTGGGATGAGCGAAAACAAAGAGTCCTGACACCATCCCTCTTTCTTCCGTTACGGTTTTCCTTCTACCGATATTGGTTCATAACAGTATCATCCTCAGCGGCCGGGCACCTAATCTATCACCCCCACTGGTCGTTACGGCAGTTTCATCGCATTCCGATAGTCGGGCACCCAAGACGCGCTCGGCTTTTTAGTTGGGACAACAAACGTGCCTCGATTTATTTGCCACCAACGTTGCCAGCACATTCTATTCGCTGGATCAAAAGTGGAACCCCTCCGATCTCGCCCGATTGAAACTCCCGTTAAATAAGTTAACGCTTCGGTAAAGCACACCGTCTTTCGGCGAAGCTCACTATTTGTCTCAAATAGGGCACAGTTATCGCGGCTCGGAAAAGCCTCAATAAGCAATGGAACAGTCTCGTCAGTTCCAATCGCTCCCAGTACTAAAACAACTTCATTCTGTATCTGAGGATCTTTTATGTATTGCTGAAGCACAACACGAGCACGCTCTCGCAAACGGATGAGTCTGATCATTGGTACTGAAAACTGAAACCGCTCGCCTCCGGGTACAATTCGGCCCAAACACAAAGCTTTATTACCGTTGGCTCGGAGCGAGACAATCAGCTCATTCACTTCCTGATCCGTATTGAATTTGCCAGAAGTCGAACTTCGCCGCGCCCTACTTCCTCTCGTAGCCATTACGTGACTATCAAGCCACTGAGTTCCAATAGTCGAAAGGATTGCCCCGAACAAAACGATTGCCGCAATAACACAAACCCAAGAAAGCCTAACGCGCATCGCATAGCACTCCACACATATCCGCCCCACAAGACCACAATGCTCTTGCAATGCATTCTATTCTTAAGAAAAGCAATTACAAGAGCTCTCATGTGGATCAGACCGACTCGTGCAGCATGCACATTAGAGGTGACTGACATGTTGAATGGGGCCATTTCCGCAATAATCGGCGGTCGTACGGTCTTAATGGGCTTTAGCCAGTCCGCCGACAGGTAGCACTTCACTTCGCAACGCACGATGAAAGGAGAGACGTGAATGGCTCCTTGAACATCAGAGGCCCATTCCAAACCTGCAACGGATTGGCTCCAGTTGAGCAGTACCGAAGTTGGCCAAAGATGTCGCATTTGCGTGATTTGACGCAACTTGATGGCTCAGCGAACGCTTTACGATCATCTGATGGCAAATGAACTACGATGCTCCCATGAATGTCTACTACACGCACGCAATAGTTGAGTTGATTGTGATAACAAGACTTTGTGCTAGCATGGTCCAATGTACCTAACGTAGCAAGGCACGCGCGTTGCCTATTCACTCGGTGCCACATCCAGTCCATGGTACGTACCGGCTTCGCAGTCGAAAAGAACTTCCACATACGTACTATAGTATTCATAGTCTAGCATCAGAGAAGTACCGGGGTTGCACGTGTCTATTATGTACACCTTGAACTCCTGTTTAATCCGCCACAACATGTACTTGGCTTGAGCTTGCTTGCAGACCATCTTTTGTTCATCTTTGTCTGTAAGCTTCAGCCCAGGACAGTCGGTACACCGATGTCCGCATACGTATTGCGCTCTTTCGCACCAAACCAGGTCTCCTGTCGTCGGATTTATGTCCGACGTAAGATCCTCATCGGCAGTAAAGGGACCTGATATTGGTTTCGGAGGCCTCTGCGGTCGTTCTCGCTTGTCGAGAAATTCCAAATCAAATGACCCCCTCTTCCATCGCTGTTGCCTACAGCAATTGCAGTCGCAGAGAACATTATAAATACTTCTCTCTCTAATTGGGGTACACCAAGCGCCGTCATAGGTTCCAGGAGATGCCTTAGTAATTGTAATAGTTCCTCCGCCGCATTTTTTGCCACCGGATGGGGCCAGTCCGCTTGGATCGAAGACTGTTAATGGGGCGTTGTGAAATGCAAGGTATCGATTTTCAGAGTCAGCGAAGTTTAGAGGGTCAAGACTCAGCCATCGTGCCGATTCGTAAGAATATTGTCGTCGCCGAATGTAGTACGAGTTTGTCATTGCATCGAAATAGTATCCAAGACACCCCCCCCATGCAAACGCGATCATTGAGGAGAACGGATTTGCAATAGCGAGACCCCATGCGTCGAATACGGCAATTCCTGATGGGCTCTGTGTTAAATCGGTAAGAAGCCGAATGCTCTCAGTGGCATCAGCGTGAATGTAACTTGTCGAATCGGAACGCTTACTTAAAAGGAATCCATTCTCATTGGGAAGTTGAGTATAAACCGCTAGGACAGTGTGATGGTCCAAAATCTCAAGCAAATAGCTATCGTTCGCGATATCCCAAACATATTCGATAATTGGCATGTCGTTGTCCTCCAGGTAACAAAGCGGCGACAAAACGGCACCATTTCAGTGCCTGATCTGATGATTGCGAGGCAAAATATGGTTGCTAACGACTTTCTAACATGGTTAACATACATGCTTTACCGCTTTAGTCCCTACATGGCGTTCATGTATAGATAGCACCAAGTCGTGCTTGCGTTGCACTCAAGCTTGATTCGTACATAGTAATTGGGAGCAAGTCGCTATCCCTCACACGGAGGCGCAGCCAGGCTCCGTGTAGTCCATTACGTTGTCTCCGCTCAAGCACGATTCTACCTCAGAACTCTTTGGAGATGCGACGCAAATCAGCATTAAACGACATGGTGATGCGATTGCCGGTCGGCTGGCGGATTAGCGTGTTCTGATTTTCATAGTCCCAAACATAAGTAGTCCGATCTCCGTTAGACTGACATACAATCTGTTGATTTCCGTTTGCGTCATAGGTATAGGTGTCCCGGCCGGATGAAGTGCGGGTGAATTGGATTTGATTCGCGGCATCGTAAATTGTGCTGGTAAGTTGTCCGCCGGCCAGCTTTACCAAGCGGTTCCCTGAGCGATCGTATGTATAAGTATTTGTGTAGCCGTTACTTCCGCCCCTCCGTTCGGCTATCAGTTGATTCGCATCGTCATAAACATAGGTGACGATCGCACCGGTGCTCTCGAACAGCGCCACTGGATTTGCAACCTTGTCGTATCGATAGACGAAACTGGCGAGGGTTGCGTTCGTAGAAGTTAAATGGACGACGCGTATTGTTCGATCGGCGCTGTCATATAAGTAGCTGGTTCGTGTCCCATTCGCCAATCGCTGAGAGGTTTTGCGAGTCGCTGCGTCATATGCCAAAGTCGTACGGTCTCCTTCGGGATTTTCGAGGCGGACGTTTTGACCTATGGAGTCAAACAAATACGTGAACTTTCCTCCGGTGGGTGCCGTCATCGACGCACGCTGATCGACAGCGTCATAAACATAGGTTATCCTCGATGCGGGGGGGGCGACAACTTTGATCATGCGAGAAACCTGGTCGTAGCCATAGGTGGTGCGTCCTGTGCTATCCTGCATTGCGAGACGGTTCGCCAAGGAATCGTATGCGAATGTTACCCGAGTACCATCCGGGTATCTGCGGCCGGTATTTTGTGAAGCCAAGTCAAAAGAATAAGTCGTGCAATTTCCGCGAGCATCGATTCGTTTTATCTTTCGCCCGGCTAGATCGTATGTCGTTGTCGTGTGCCTTCCCAGCGGATCCGTCATTCGAATCGGTTGTCCTGCCAAGTCGTACGTGAAGCTGTTACGTCCGGAACTCGCATCGACTATTGCAAGTGTTTGACTGGCGCCGTCGAAAAGTGTTGTTGTGCGATCGTTTAGAGAATTAATAGTTGCAACCGTTCGCCCATTTGCATCATAGACTAACGTCGTGAGATGATTATTCGCATCAGTCGTTCGCTGGAGTTGTCCTACCGCACTATATGTGTAGCTCGTTCGCAACTTGAGCGGGTTGATTGTCGCTAACCTTCGGCCCGTGGCGTCATAGATCGTTGTTGAGCGGTGCCCTAGGGGGCTGATCGTACAGATAGGTCTGCCATTTGCGTCGTAGATGCTGGTAGTTCTATTCCCTAGCGGATTAATACTGGCGACTTTCTGACTGGCGACGTCATAGATTGCCGTTGTTCGATTTCCCAAGGCATTGATCGAAGCCAGGCTCCGTTGAGCTGCATCGTAAACCCATGTCATACGGTTATTTAAGCAATTGATGTTTGCTACAGTATTGCCAACCGCATCATAAAGCGAGGTGCCGATAAATCCGAGTTCGTTGACTCTTCGAATTAATTGCGCACCGGAATCGTAAATATATGTTACTCGATCGCCAAAGGGATTAAACCGTACAGTACGTTGTCCTTTGGCGTCATACATCGTGGTTATACGGGCCTGAGATGGAGCAATCAGCGCAAGTTCTCGGCCGACCGCGTCGTAGATCGTAGTTGTGCGTGCCCTCAGGGGATTTACTTGAACTGTAACGCGCCCACTGGCGTCATGCACAATTGTGGTTCGGTTGCGAAGTGGGTTAATAGACGCAAGTACCCTAGTGGCAACATCGTAAACCGTCGTTGTGCGGTTCAGCAGCGAATCAATTTCAGCGACGATGCGGCTGGCCGCGTCATAAACTGTGGTCGTTCGAAAGTTTATCGGGTTAATTGAGGCGACGCGTCGTCCCGCGATGTCAAAAAGCGTTGTGTTTCTGAAGCCGAGTGGATTAATGCTTGCGATTTGCCGATTTAACGGATCATAGATTGTAGTGCTGCGATTCTCCATTGGATCGATCACAACGATCTGTTTCCCATTTTTATCGTAGCAATATGATGTGCGATTGCCGAGCGGAGTTATATTGGCCTCGACGCGGTGTTCGGAACCATAGACCGTGGTGGCCACGATCCCTAGCGGGCGGATCTGCACGAACTGCTGGCCGGCCGGATCGTATACGTAGGAGTCTCGGTTCCCCAGCGGGTTGATCGTCGCGATCCGCTGATTGGCGATGTTGTAAATGGCGGTCGTAATCTCACCCAAGGGATTCAGACTACGGATCTGGTTGTTGCGAATATCGTAGGCGAAGCTCGTACGGTTCCCCAACGGGTTGATCGTCGCGATGAGCTGGTTGCACTCATAGACATTGGTGGTCATCTCATTGAGCGGATTCCGCGTGAACCACAACCGGCAACCGGCGTCGTAGGTATAGCTCGTGCGGTGACCCAGGGGATCGATTTCGGCGATCACCCGGTCGACGAGGTCGTAGAGAGTCGTCGAGACATTCCCCAGGGGATCCATCACCGTGGCCCGGTTGCCGTTCACATAGGTGTAGCTCGTTCGATTGCCCAGCGGATCGATCATCGCCGCGACTTGGCCAATATTGTCGTACAACTGCGTGATCCGGTTCCCAAGCGGGTCGATCGTGGACTGCGTCTGACCAGTGCCGGTGAAGGTGTAAGATGTCCGCTGGTTGAGGGCGTTGATGATGGCCTTGTTCTGCCCCTTCGCGTTCCGCACATAGGTCGTGCGGTAGCCCATCGGATCGATCGTCGCCGCACATTGGTTGTTGGTGTTATAGAGATAGGTAAATCGCCCCGAGGCCGTCTCCTTCGCCTTCAGGCTCGTCGTGCCATCATAGAGCGTCGTGTAGATGTACCGCGGTACGTTCCGATTGGCGTCCTCGTAGGAGGTCATCCAGGCGCCGTCGTAGACCCACGTCGTACGATCACCCAGCGGGTTGATCGTGCCGACAATGTTGCGATAGCCGTTGTGCAACAGAGTGGTCACGGCTCCGATGGGATCGATGACCCGGGTGGTGCCCCAACTATCATAGAGATAGCTGTAGCGCCCTCCGTTGGACTGCTGCACTCCGGTCACCCACTTATTGGGATCGTAGGTGTAACTCGTCCGGCAGCCTTCAGGATCCACGATCGCCCGCAGCATGTTCGAGCCGTCGTAGATCATCTCCGTCAGGCACAGTTCCGGAGTAATCCGCTGCACCAGGTTGCCGCTCCCATCGAACACGAACGTGGTAATCCGCCCATACGGATCGGTGATCCGCCGCAGATTCCCCGACAGGTCGTAAGAGTAAGCGGTCTGCTGACCGTATGAGTTGGTGATCGTCTGCAGCGGACTGCCATAGTCCATGACCAGCGAGGTACACGCATTGAAGACCTCGACCAGCCGCCCCCCCGAGTCATAGTTGTAGGTCTGGTTGCTCTTGGTATTGTGCTGCGTCCAGGTTCCGTCCTCGTTGTGGGTCAACGTGTCCTGGTCGGCCCACATCCCGACGTACGTCCCATCAAGTTCCTGGCAGTACTTCAAAACCCCACCGCTACACAGGTTGATATTGGCTCCAAAGGCAGTCGCTACGACATTCTGATTGCCAATCCCGGTGGCACCCCCGCCAAGCGCCGGGCTGGTGTTTACGGACATCTGCGTCGCATCCGCACCCAAACTCACCGACACATTCCCGTTGCATGGGTTGGGAGTTCCGCTGCAGTCCCCCTGAAAACAGCCCCCACCATTCGGCGCCGGCACGTCCGCCGTCGGCAACCCCGAACACTCGCAACAGCAATCCAACACCAACGGCGGACACCCGGTACCGTCCGTCGTGGGGGTCGGGTCCGGTGGCGTACAACAGGGTTTCTGCAGCGAGGGCATGCAGTCAGCCTGCGTTAGCGTCGTTGGGGAGCCCGCAGGCAAGACCGGAGTGAGGGTTACGGAACTTCCCGAAAAGTTGCAGGGAGGTAGGCTGGAAAACATGTGTTTGGCAGTTATTGGGGATAAACACTTGCTTCCAATGACACTCCATGTGGTCCAAGATTGCAACACCATATAGTAATATTGACAGGAGCCCCAGAGGACCGACAGGGAAACGGACGGAAAATAAGTATCCCCACACATCAGTATAGGATCCAATGCGTCCTCATAAAAACACCCATCTTCAGTGGCGGATACCTTATCCAGTGTATAACTTCCATTCAGTTGTGTGCATTTGTCGCAATCCTCGGTATTTTCGATGCCAGCCAATACCGCCGTAAAGCTCGATACGCCGCACCCGTGGCAATCACAAATGCCGTTTTGTTCCTCAAGTTCAGCCGAGATGGACTGCCCGAGTTGGAGTTTGCCTCGCGACGACATTATCACTCTGGAAACCTTTATTCTGGCCGGCCAAGATGTTGAGGTGCCCAGAATAGGTGTCAGCCGAGGCTGTACTTCCAAGGCCATGTTGCCCAGATAAGGATGAGACCAGGCAGGATTTGATCTACTACCTTGAAATGTCACACGCAATTCCGGAAATTCGGCGGAATGCGGCTGAAGTGTAATAGACAAGGTGTGAAATCCGCACAAGTTTGCAAAGTTCAGCTGCCATTCCGGCGGACTCATTCGAACGAGAGGTACAAAATAATCTCCGTTCAACTCATGTGCTTCCGGACATCCCGGGTCCGTAATTCCGTCGAATGATACCTTCAACATCTCCGGCAGAACCGGTTCGGACTGTAGTGTTGTTTTGCCCATGTCATCTCAATCCTTTACCTGGGAAATTCTGTAAATGATGGTATTTGAATTGGTGCGTTGATTGCATACGGGATGACACGTGAATCGTCGGTTTCGAAATTTCCATGCTGGCAATGGCACGACCAATCGACTTTCGCCGCCAGACCGAGGCTAAGCAGTCTGTGATAAAAGGCACGGTCATAATCTGCAGGAATTTGCGTGGCGGTGAAAACTGTGTCTCGCAGGAGGCCTCCTCGCAAGACGACGCAACCGAAGCCGTTGCCGCCCACAGGTTGCAGCCCTGTGCCTCGGCTGGGGTAGTGACGGACGTTACGGTCCCACACGCACGGCTGACCGTCGAAACGGGAATCATAGACGGCTGACACGGAGGCGGTCTGTGGATCGAAGCCTCTCAGGAGGCGTTCGCAGACATCATCTGGAGGCAGAATGTCGTCTTCCAAAACCCACACATAATCGGTGGTCACTTCGCGGGCCATGCGATTATAGATGCGAGCCACTGCGGTCCGGACTCCCTCTTGAACTTGAGCGTTGTGACGATCACGATCGGCCAGCCCAGGGACTGCGACAGACGTCGTAAAATGCCGGACGTCCGCGTAGTCGCAGCCGCGCATCCAGTCGCGGATTAACACGGAAAAAGCGTCGTTCTGGCTCGTGTCCATGAAGATCAGTTTGATTTGATCATGAGGCCATTGCTGGCGGTCGAGAAACTCTGAAAAGAGGGGCCAGAGGGTGGTTCGTCCGGAAAGCGGAATGAAGAGAGTCACGGTTTCGGCATCCAAGCCGGCATAATCGAAGTAGCCTTGATAGGCCTTGCGCATCGACGCCATCCAATTCGAACCGTGCTGTCGGTAACGATAGATAGCAGGCTGCTTCTTCGCGAGCCAGCCGTCATGTAACACGCGCCGCCATAAGAACCAGTCGCCTTGGGTATAGAGAGGGTCGAACTCCAGGTCAAACACGCCACTCAGGGCCAATGCTTCACGCAGTACCAAGCTTCCCACATGAATATAGTTGTCCCGTTCGAGCAGTGCGGGACTATAGACAGCGGGGGCGGACCTCACTCCGGTTTTTTCGCCAAACGATTCTAAATCGGAGTAAACCACACCGACGTTGTATGCGTCGAACTGGGCGACACCTTTCTCAAGATAATCCGCGGCCAGGATATCATCCGCGTCCAGAAAGCACAGGATGGAAGATGTCGTGGCCTCAAAGCCCGCCTGGCGCGTTTTATGAACGTTTTTATGCTCGACTCGCAAATAGCGAACTTCGCGATCGGAAAAGGTGGCCGCGACTTGCGGCGTGTCGTCCGTGGACGAGTCATCCACGACGACGACTTCGTAAGGGGTATAGGTTTGGCCCAGGACACTTTCGATGGCCTCGGCCAGGAAACGGCCGTAGTTATGACATGTGATCACGACGGCGACCGTCTTGCGAACCGGACGGACGGGCTGGGATTTGACGGTCGGAATCGGACGAAACACCGGTGGTGGCGGTTGGCGATGTAGTTCGCAGACGCTGCAGAGATCTGCGGTGACCAAATTCTGAGGGGTACGGACCTTGGGATGAGCGCATCGGAAGACCGCATCGGTCGGCTCGACAGTATCGACTTCGCGTCGGGAATGACAATCTGGAAGCAGCATGGTTCGGGTCTGCTTGAGCAGGGAGTTACATTAGTTAGTACGTTACAGCGAGGAACCGGTTACACATCTGAGTCTCGCGGGATCTTCGGCCATTTGTTGAGCGGGCATTCAAAGGCTCGCCCCTGAGCTTTCAGGGTTAAGTTGCAACCACAACGGGTGCAGGAATTGGCGTTGCGTTCCGGGCACAGGGCACAAATTGAAAGACGTTCATCGTATTGTTCTTTGGTCACAGTCTTCATCCCGTCCGCCACAAATGACGCGACAGAAGTCGTCAAGTTCCACAGCTTGCGATACCACGGCGGTGCGGACTTTGGATC
>JAQGHS010000711.1 GCA_028291605.1 Planctomycetaceae bacterium
GCCAGCGAGCACTAAGAAACACTTTGACACGACCTCTGGCTGTGGTCTGAATCCGTTGTCTGTTGTCGGGAAACCGACAATCGACAACGGATTTTTTTCTTGCGCGCTACGCCAAGGGTCGTGAATCGGATCACTCAAGTTCCATCAAATTCCCTTGATCTGATCGACAAGTTATAATCTGGCTCGACCACTTTCCCCTTCATTCAACCTCGCGTGAGCCGTCCGATGTTCCGAATTGCCTGCCTGGGATTTGTTCTGTTCTGCGGACTCCCATTTTCTCTGTTGGCCGCTGAAGCCGATCCGCAGCGGCCGGCCAGTATGGAAGTCGAGAACGTCCCGGTCGTCCCCGTCGAATTGAGCGAACGGCTGCAGAAATATCAAGCGATTCGTCACGCTCGTTTTCGCGGTTGGTCGCCCGATGGAAAAGGGATGCTCATCCAGACGCAGTTCGGTAACACACCGCAACTGCATCGAGTGCTGACGCCAGGGGCAGATCGAACCCAGGTCACGTTTGAGGCCGAGCCGGTCGATGGACGCTTCGTTCCGAATCGTACCGACGGCATCCTGACGATCATGTCAGCCGGCGGTAACGAAAATGATCAACTCTACTGGCGTCCCTGGGGGGACAAGAAACCCCAGCTGATGACCGATGGCAAATCGCGAAACATTCTGGAAGCGGTCAGTAACGATGGCTACTGGATGGTCATCGCAAGCAATCGGCGCAACGGCCGCGACATGGACATTCTCCTGGGTGATCTCCGGCAACCTGGCAACTGGACCGAACTCCTGCAGGTTGATAAGGCGACCTGGCAGGTACTGGGGTTCTCACCCGACGGTCGAGAGTTGCTCGTCATGCGGGTGGTTTCGATCAATGAACGCTATCCCGCACTGTTGAATATCGAATCGAAAAAACTGACTCCCATTCCGCCCCCGCCCGGGACCGAGGGAAAAGTCGCCATTGGCACCGGCGCCTTCGCCTCGGATGGTAAGTCCATCTATCTGACTTCCGATGCGAACAGCGAATTCTTGCGCCTGGCGCAAGTCAAGCTGCCGGAGCTCACTTATGACTGGCTGACGCCCGGCATTCCTGCAGACATCGATCACCTCGCCGTCGACAAGCATTCGAGTCGACTGGCAGTCACTGCGAATGCCGATGGCCGAGGTAGCATCTATGTGCTCGATGGCAAGGAGCTCAAGCTGATCAGCGGGCATGATTGGGTCGTTGATTCACTCGAGTTTTCTCCCGATGGCAAGCAGCTTGGTTTTACATGGTCCCCTCCCGACGGTCCTTCCGAGGCTTACTCGATACCGCTTCCCCGTGGACTTTCCGTTCGCTGGACGACTAGTGAAACAGAGGGCTTTTCTCCAGGTTCGTTCGTCAAACCGAAGCTGGTTGTATTCCCGACGTTCGATCAACGAGAGGTTCAGGGGTATGTCTTCAAGCCGAAGACCGCGAGTAACGCACATCGGGCTCCTGTGCTGATCAGCATTCATGGAGGCCCCGAGGGGCAATATCGTCCGTACTTCTCGGGTACTGACCAATACTATGTGAATGAGCTTGGCATCGCGGTCATCTGCCCCAACGTCCGTGGTTCGGCCGGCTATGGCAAAACCTACCTGCAACTCGATAACGGCGACAAACGGGAAGACAGTGTCAAAGACATTGGCGCACTCTTGGACTGGATCAAACTGCAGCCTGATCTCGATTCGGAGCGAGTCGCCGTGATCGGTGCGTCTTACGGTGGCTACATGGTCCTGGGATCCCTGGTCATGCACGGCGAGCGGTTGCGTGCGGGGATCGATATCGTCGGCATCGCCAACTTCATCACGTTCCTCGAAAACACCAGCGAATACCGGCGCGACCTGCGACGGGTCGAATACGGCGACGAACGAGACGCTCACATGCGGGCGGTCTTCGAGAAAATCAGCCCGGCGAAAAACGCGGACAAGATTAAATCCGCATTGCTGGTCGCGCATGGCAAGAACGATCCGCGCGTCCCCTTTTCTGAAGCCCGGCAGATCGCTCCATTAGTTCGCAAGAACGGGCAGGATGTCTGGACGGTTTATGCGGATAACGAAGGCCACGGTTTTCGTAAGAAGGATAATCGCGACTACTTCGCGGCGGTAACGACGATGTTTCTCCAACAGCATCTGCAGCCGGCTGCGGCCCCCGTCGCGTATGACGAGCATCTCGATCTGACCTACTACCGCGACCAGGCCGGGAAGAAACATCCCATCGAAAAACCCGCTGATTGGGAAATCCGCCGGCAACATATACTAGCCAATCTGCAACTGGTGACCGGCCCGCTTCCCGGAGCGAAATCTCGCGTACCGCTCGACGTCAAACTGGTGGAAGAAAAGCAAATCGGAAAACTGACTCGTCGCAAGATCACCTACCAGACCGATGCTGATGATCGCGTGGCATCATGGTTATTCATCCCCGAACACAAGGCCGGCCAGAAGCTGCCGACGGTGCTCTGTCTGCAGCAGACAACGGGGATCGGCAAGGACGAACCGGCAGGACTGGGGGGCAATCCCAACCTGCATTACGCGCTGCATCTGGCCGAGCGCGGCTATGTCACGCTGGCTCCCGACTATCCCTCATTCGGCGAGCATAAATACGACTTCGCCCCCAGCCACGGCTACGTCAGCGGGACCATGAAAGCCGTCTGGGACAACGTTCGTTCGGTGGATTTATTGTCAACGCTGCCCGAGGTCGATGCCACACGAATTGGCGTGATCGGACACTCGCTGGGCGGCCACAACGCACTTCTGACGGCGGCCTTCGAACCACGTCTCAAAGTCATCGTCTCCAGTTGCGGTTATTGCCGCTTTCACAAGGACGATGTTCCGAGTTGGACGGGGCCGCGTTACATGCCGCGGATTGCCAGCGTCTATCAGAACTCGGCCGACAAGCTACCTTTCGACTTCACGGAAATCATCGGCAGTCTCGCACCGCGCCCCTTCTTTACGAGCGCCGCACAAGGGGACGATGACTTCGATGTCGTGGGGGTGAAAGAGACCACTGAGGCGGCGCGGCCGGTTTATAAGCTGTTTGGCAAGGCGGAGAACCTGAAAGCTGTTTACCCGCCGGGGCCGCATAATTTTCCGAATGAGGCGAGGGAAGAGGCGTACAAGTTTTTGGATCAGCATTTGAAACGGTAGGCGAAGCCTACCTGTAGCCTGACTCTCCGAGTCGGGTGCATTCGCAAGGCCGTAAGGCCGAGCGAATGGAAGACAAGCAACGTCGAAAGAACCCGACTCAGAGAGTCAGGCTACAGACGCGGTCGCTGCGCGAGCGCGTTAATGGAGGCGAGAAAACGATGACCGATACTCGTTCAGAGCCAAGTGGTACATTCCAGCTATTCAATCCGAACAATCCCTCCCGATTTTACATTCGCAATCTGCCCCATTGGCGACAACGGGGCGCTACGTATTTCGTGACATTGCGCCAGGACGATTCGATTCCTGCCAAGGTCCTTGCGGAGTGTCTCGACATCCGCCAACGGTGGTGCCGAGCACACAAATTGGATCTGAATATCAAAGAGAGCGATTCAGATCGTTTCAATCTGATTTACAGTCAAATTCCGGAAGGAGTGCGCCGCGCGTTTGAAAGACAGCAAGCCCGGATGCTGCACGAAGAACTCGATCGCTGCCATGGCAGTTGCGTTCTGCGGCACGGTCCACCTCGAAAGATCGTGCTTGATTCACTTGCACATTTTCACGGCGAGCGATTGTGCTTGGGCGATGCAGTCGTCATGCCGAATCATGTGCACGCACTGGTGACACCAATCGGTGATTTCGAGTTGGAAGATATCCTTGGCTCAATCAAGAAATGGTCATCGCGTCTGATTGGAGAGTGGCTGGGGGAACAGAGTCCTGAGCTTCACCCAGGCGGGCCGGATCACAACAAGCCTCGATTTTGGCAGCAAGAGTCTTACGACAGGATTGTTCGGGATCTTGAGGAGTTGACCATGTTTCGTAATTATATTGCCAACAATCCGGGAGCGGCAAAGATCCACGAAGGCAGTTACCAATACATCGCTGCCCCTTGGCTGGACGCGTTCGCGCAGCGAACGCATCTGTAGCCTGACTCTCTGAGTCGGGTATATTCGACGTGGTTTGTCTTCGATTCGCTCGGCCTGACGGCCTGGCGAATACACCCGACTCAGAGAGTCAGGCTACACGACTCTGCGAGTCGGGCTCACCCAGTGTTCTTCAACGCCGAAGCCACTCCGTTGATGCTTTCAAGAACAGCCGTCTGCAGCTCTTCCTCCGGCTCAGCACTCGCCCGCAACCGTCTTAACAAAACGAGTTGAATCAAACTCAGCGGATCCACATACGGATTACGTGACTGAATCGACTTCTGCAATATCGGCACTCGCTCCAACAGGGCGGATTGCCCGGTGATCTTGCAGATGACATCTACTGAACGCTGATACTTGAGTTCAATCTGTCCGAAGACTCGGGCGGCGAGAGATTGATCTTCCAGCAGGTCCGCGTACAAGCGGGCAATTGTCAGATCGGCCTTGGCCAGGATCATCTGCACGTTGTCGATCAACGTCCGCCAGAAGGGCCATTTCTCGTACATCTCTTTCAGGGTCGCCAGTCGCTCGGGGCGGCTTTCCAGCTCTTCGAAGACCGCGCTTCCGAGACCGTACCAGCCCGGCAGAGTGTGCCGCGACTGCATCCAACTGAAGACCCACGGAATGGCGCGCAGTTCATCGATGCTGGATGACGTCCCGCGACGACTGGGCCGCGAACCGATCTTTAATCGGGCGATTTCCTTGATCGGCGTAGCCTGCTCAAAATAGGTCAGAAATTCAGGGTTTTCATAGACGAGGCTGCGGTAGTGGCGATAAGAGGAATCAGCCAATCGGTCGAGCAGGGCGGTCCAGGCGGGGTCAACCTTGACCCCTTCGTCGGGAACACTCGTCAAGAGGACGGCGTTGACGACCTGATCTAGATGACGTCCGGTAATCGCGCGATTGCCGTAACGATCCGCGATGACTTCGCCTTGCTCCGTGATGCGTAACCGGCCGTTGACCGTGCCGCGTGGTTGAGCCAGGATCGCTCGGTTAGATGGTCCACCGCCACGACCGACCGCGCCGCCGCGGCCGTGAAACATCTGCATCGTGATGCCTTCACGGCGTCCAAGTTCCACGAGCTGTTCCTGTGTCCGATACAACGCCCAAGTTGATTGCAGGAAGCCGCTTTCCTTATTGCTGTCGGAATAGCCGATCATCACTTCCTGAATGTTGCCGCGCAATGCGAGATGCTGCCGATAGACGGGGAGGGCGAAGAGCCGTTGCATGATGGCCTGGCCGCTTCGTAGCGGCTCGAGGGCCTCGAACAATGGGACGATATCGATCCTGCTGACCCCTTCGTTGGGGCGAAACAATCGAGCTTCACGAGCAAACAGCAGGACTTCCAGCAGATGTGCCGGAGTCGTGGTGGAACTGATGATGTATTTTTCCAGCACATCCGGGCATTGCTGATCGAGAATGGCCGAGGTGGTGCGGAAGGTCTGGACGACTTCATTGGTCTCAGGCGAGAACGGCAAATGCGCGGGAATGAGGGGCCGGGTATGCTGCAACTCGCCCACCAGGCAGGCGTAACGGGCTTCATCGGTCATTTGGGCATAGGATTGGCAGACTCCCGCCCACCGGAAGATTTCATCCAGGGCCGCCAGATGACGACCGCTGTGTTGACGCAAGTCGATCTTTAATAGGTGGACGCCGAAAACATCTACCAGCCGGATCATGTCCTGCAAGCTGCCTGCCACGGCGGCTTCGGCACCGGCATGACTCAGATCAGATGCCATCAACCGCAAGTCAAACAGCAACTGGGTACCACCCAGATAGACTCCTTCGGGAACGGGCACCGTTTCGCCGCTCCAACTGGGCGTGCAACTGCGGACGTAGTCCAGCGTCCGTTGCAACTTGGCGGAGATCAACTTGCACTTGGCGCGATACGGTTCATGTTCCGGAGACAAAGCCACATCAGGAAACATCGCCGCATCATGTGCCAACGATTCACGGAACTCGGGACTCGGAACGATGAAATGGTCGGAGTGACTCAGCTTTCGCCAGAGTTGCTCCATCTGGACCTGATAGTGCTGTAGAACAGCAACTTGCTGCAGCATGACGGCTTCGGCGGTGACGCGGTGGGTCACGCTGGGATGGCCGTCGCGATCACCGCCGATCCACGATCCAAACCGCAGGAAAGACGGGACTTTCCATGTGCGATCAGGATAGACTCGGCTCAAGGCCTGGCCCAGTTGGCGATAGAGCCGAGGGACCACATCGAACAGACTCCCCTCGACCATCTCCAGTCCGTGAATGACTTCATCCTGGACCCGCGGCCGCGTATCGCGAATCGAATCCGACAGCCAATAGGTCTCGACCTCTTCGGCAATCGAGGCCTCTGCTTGCTCGTGCTCTGCGGGCAAAAGCTGACCATACTCCAGGCGATCCATCTGTTGATCGATGGCATTCAAGCGATCCCGAATCGTCCGTCGGCGGGCCTCACTCGGATGAGCCGTGAATACCGGATAGATGAGTGCTCGGTCGAGCTCTTCCTGCAGATCATTGGACGTCAACCCTCGATCTCGCAACTGTCGCAATGCGGCCTCTGGCGTTTCTGACAAAGGTGCGTCACCCAGTTCCGCGGCGCGGATTCGCAAGGCACGCACTCGAGCCCGCTGCTCGGCCAGATTGATGAGATCGAAATAGATGGTAAAGGCCCGAATCAATGTCCGGAGATCTGCCAATGGCAGTTCACCAAGTCGGTCGCGCAGTTGCCGAGCCTGTTGCACGGTGGGATTGGCCCGCAGGCTCTTCGCCGACGCGCGGATCTCTTCCACCAGCTCAAACGCACCTTCCCCTGCGACTCGGCGCAGAGCCTGCCCCAGCAGGTCCCCCAGTCGACGAATGTCGCCGCTGAGTGCTTCCTGTTCTTTCGGCCGCATTGCAAAAATCCCTGATGTCGTCTTAAAAAGGCAAAAACCCGAAACCAGCGACGACGGCGGCGGGGCACACCGCCGTTGCCGCTGGCTCCGGGCTAAATATAGTCCGAATTGGTCAACTGGAACACGTTACCGCTGACTCATGTTGCTCGAAGTCCCCCCCGCTGCGGGAATATAGCACTTCATCACGTAATCCATGACCATGCGGTCGGCATTGAAGCGCCAGCCCAGTGAGCGAATCGCCGACTTCATCCGGGCAATCCAGGCCCGGGGCAATCCGTCACGGTCACGACCATAATACATCGGGATGACCTCCTGACTCAATGTCTGGCTGAGAGCATCCGCGTCCATCTTGTCGTGCATTTCGACATTGCTGTGAGTTTCCCCCATACCGATCGCAAAGCCGTTCGTCCCGTCGTAGGCCTCGGCCCACCAACCGTCGAGGACCGATAGATTC
This sequence comes from Planctomycetaceae bacterium, assembly GCA_028291605.1. Lineage (GTDB taxonomy): Bacteria > Planctomycetota > Planctomycetia > Planctomycetales > Planctomycetaceae > JAKFVC01. The sequence goes on from JAQGHS010000711.1 coordinate 7,425, forward strand.
AGTCCGCCGTTGAGCACCACCTTCTGACCACTCGTGCCCGAGGCTTCCAGCGGACGACGCGGGTTATTCAACCAGACATCGACTCCCTGAACCAAGTGTCGAGCGACATTCATGTCGTAATCTTCAACGAAAATCAGCTTTCCGGCAAACACCGGATCGCGCATCATTTCGGCGATCTGCTTCAAGACCGTCTTGCCCGGTACGTCACGGGGATGGGCCTTACCAGCGAACACAAACTGAATCGGCCATTGAGGATCATTGATCAACGATGCCAACTGTTCGAGCTCTTCAAAAATGAGATTCGCTCGGTTGTAAGTCGCGAAACGTCGAGCAAAACCAATCGTCAGTGCATCAGGGCTGAGTGACCGACGACAGCGTTCAATCACTTCCTTGGTATCGCCACGCCGTTCGGCCTGAGCGACCGCCCGCTGCCGGACGAACTTGATCATTCGCGTTTTCAGCGTCTGGTGCGTTTCCCACAACTCTCCGTCGTCGACCGTTTCAATGCCTTCCCAGACGTCGGGCTCACCATTGCGTTGAGCCCACTCTGATCCCAGATGGCGGTCGTAGAGATTTCGCATCTGCGGTGCAAGCCATGTCGGAACATGCACGCCGTTGGTGATATGGCCGATCGGTACCTCGTCTTCCGAGCGTCCCGGGAACAGTGATGTCCACATCGCTCGAGACACTTCACCGTGCAGTGACGACACGGCGTTCGCTCGGCGCGAGGCCTTTAAGGCCAGCACCGTCATGCAGAAATCTTCGCCGTGATTGTGAGGATACACACGCCCCAGCCCCATCAGCGTTTCGTGAGAAATCCCCAAGGCGTCACGCAACGGCCCGAGGTGTTCTTCGATCATGTCGGCATGGAACCGGTCGTGTCCGGCCGGAACTGGCGTATGCGTCGTGAAGACCGTGTGAGTCGAGACACGCCGCAATGCCTCTTCGTAGCCGATGCCTTCCGTCTGCATGCGGAGGCGGATCATTTCCAGCACCACGAAAGCACTATGCCCTTCATTCAGATGCAACACTCCCGGCTGGATACTCATGGCTTTCAGAGCCCGTACACCGCCGACTCCCAGCAGCAATTCCTGGCGAATTCGGACTCGACTGTCACCACCATAAAGACGTGCGGTGAGTTGTCGATCTTCCGGTTGGTTCGATTCCACATCGGAATCGAGCAACAGCAGGGTATTACGCCCCACCATCGCCTTCCAGACTCGAGCATAGATCGTCGCCCCGCGGGTTTCGACTGACACCATCAGCGGCCGGTGATCGGCGCCCATCATCGGTTCGAGGGGAAGCTGGCGCAGATCGAGGTTCACGTAGTCCTCATGCTGCCAGCCGGTCGAATCCAGACGCTGCCGGAAGTAACCTTGGGCGTAGAACAAGCCAATCCCGACCAGCGGAATCCCCAAGTCGGACGCACTCTTGATGTGGTCGCCCGACAAAATTCCCAAACCACCCGAATAAATCTGCAGCGATTCGTGCAGCCCGAACTCGGCGGAAAAATAGGCAACTGGGCGAGCCTTTAACACTCCCGTGTGCGTTGCACCCCAGGTTTTCTTCGATTTCAAATAATCCTGCATCCGACGGTAGGCATAATTCAACCGGCTATGCAGTACCAATTCACCTGCCCGCTCTTCCAACTGTTCGAGCGACGTTTTCGACAGCAAGGCGACGGGATTGTGATCAAGCTCCCGCCATTTCACCGGATCGAGCTCATTGAACAGACTGGTCGATTCCGCATCCCAGCTCCACCACAAATTACGGGCCAGAGCCCAGATCCGCTCGTAGGTGGGTGCGATGAACTGTTCGAGATTGCGAGCCTCACAGACGATCGGCCCGAGTTGCCGCACAATTGCCAGCATCAGCGCGATTTCTTCGGACGAGAAGGTGCGTTCATCTTTCGTTTGAACGACCAGCACACCTTGAAAAACTCCCTGCTCAATCAAGGGGACGCCGAGAAAAGAGAGATACGGATCTTCGCCTGATTCGCGGAAGTATTTGAATCGCGGATGTTCCGGGGCATCGGCGACCATGATCGGTCGCAATTCTTCGGCCACCAGGCCCGCCAAGCCTTCATCCAGCCGCATGCGTACTTTGCCGATGCTTGCCGGATTCAGTCCGACCGTGGCGGCCAGAACTAGGTTCGCCCGATCGGGTTCGATGAGATAGACGGAACAGACATCTGTCTGAAATCGCTCCTGCACCATCTTGACCAGATTGGCCAGCGTTTCCGCAGGGTCCCCTTGCTTGGAAGAAATGGAACTCAAATCGGGCAGCGCGGGAAGGACCGAATCGAGTTGAGCGTCTGGGTAGTAGGTCATTAGCAGCACGATCTCCGTGAATCACCAGGGGACGTTGACCGAACGGTAACGCGCCGACCCTCCGCAATTGCGAGGGGTCACAAGACAGAACCTGACGCCAGGGCAGCAGAACAGCCGGACCGCGGTCGACGGGTTTTGGATT
>JAQGHS010000716.1 GCA_028291605.1 Planctomycetaceae bacterium
ACGGCATGACCGACTCCATTCCCGAGATTGAAGCGAGTCTCATGGTAAAAACTGCCTGGCGAGTCCTGCTCGCGCCGGCCCTTGTGTGTGCGATTGTTGTTTGCTCATTACCCACCACTTTGCACCACGGATTACGGCTGCCATTCGTCTGGGCTGATCTGGCGGTGACCTATGTTGCGGCGAGTTGGCTCTGCAGCGGACTGGTTGCAGACTTGATTCGTCGAGCTGGATTGTCGTGGCTGATCGTCTGCCTAAATCCGTTGTTATTGATCGTGTGTTTCCTCGCGGCGCCATTGATGGTCGAACGGATCTTGACGGGTTGGATGCTGCGGATGACAGTCAGTTTGTTGATTGTGGTCTGGGTACGTTGTGTGTTCGCCACACTGCTCTACGAATCAGCAATCGTGGTCGTGACGACGAGCGTCTGGAGATGGGGATTTGCGATCGGTCTGGCGCTGGTAATGCCGGTTCTATTCGAACAGGAGCGCATCAAAAAAAGTCTGACGCGACTCGGTGAACGTATCGACGAGCAACGCCTGGGGAGTGCCCGACAGCTCGCAGTGGAAGTCCTGGCGATCAATCCGCAGGCTCGCTTTCGGAAGCAACCGTTACGGCTGGTGGAGCGTAAACTGCGGGTTGAACTCGCTGCATTGCAGGCTGAATGCGATTCGCTGTCGAGTTCTGAAAATCAACCCGCAGCCGCGTTGCAGAAAGCGTCGTTGTTGGCAATGAGAGGGGAGTCTCGCGAGTCTGAGGCCGTCGCCCGCCGGTTGGTTGATCGAACGCCGGTTGCCGTTGAGGCTTGTCTGCTGCTAGGAACGCTGTCTGAAGAGCGCGGCGCGTGGCCAGCCAGCCGAGATTGGAATTCGCGTGCCCGCACGCTACTGAAGGGTTCGGTTCGGATTCCCGAAGCAGTCCGCGCGCTCCAGGGAATTGCCTTCGCAGAACGAAAATTAGGCAATCGGGCTGCAGCCGAAGCCGCGTATCTGGCGGCATTGGAATTGGCCCCGACAGCGGGAGCTCATTTCCTGCTGGCCCAGTTTTACGAGGACATGCAACGCGCGCAGGAGGCTGCCATGCATGCTCAGGCGGCAATCCGCCTTGACCCAGCCGCTTACCGTTTGCCCGCGGAGTCGCTGATCGAGAAATTACTGGTGAATCACACGGGCTGTCTATCGATCTATCGTGCTGGATCAGACGAGTAGTCGCAGTTTTGCAAACGGTTACCGGTGGCCGTCAATGCACAGTGACTGACGGCAACGATCCGCTGATTGCGCCACCGTATTCTGAGTGAGATCTTCGTTGTGAGCGCTGCGGCGCACGCTCTGACTCTCCGCGGCGACTGCGACACCCATGAGGTACGCGCAGTTGGGCAGATGTTTAAAGTGGCCCGCAATTCAAGACCTCGCGCCTGGGGCGAGGCCTTGGAAGAATGTGTCCCGATTAGGAGATTAAAACTTGCGAATGACAGCCACGGCCTTACCGAGAATCTGCACACTGTTGGACAGAATCGGCTTGGTCTTGCCGCTGGCATCCAACCGAACGCGATTGGCTTCCTTGTGGTAGACTCGCAAGACCGGGTCACCACCGTCGACCAGAGCCAGAACGATGTCGCCGTCACGAGCGCTCTTGCTGCGTGTCAGAATCACGGTGTCGCCATCTGCGACGTGATAATCAACCAGAGTTTCACCGGAAGCGGTCACTGCGAAATTGTCACTGTTCTCAAACAAAGGCGCGAAGTCTGATTCGTCTCCTCGGTCGAGAGCTTCCAGCGGGTTCGTACCATCGAGACGACCGACATCGGCCAGGGCAGACCGAGATACCGGTTGATTCGACAGTTGAATGGCACGGGCCATGTGCGCTTCGCGTGAAATCAGGCCCTTCTTTTCGAGTGCCTTCAAATGACACATCACGCCATTGGGAGAGCGAATTCCGAACTCCGCGCCAATCTCACGGACGGTCGGGCCGTAACCACGCTTTAAAATCTTCTCCTTCAGAAACTCGAAAATTTCTTCCTGTCGTTGTGTCAAAACTGGCTTTTGTCTCATGGCTGTTGTTCCTTTTGTAATTCTTGTTCGGCGTTCCAAACTGAGATCGGTATTCTAGCGCTCTCTGGCCCACTGTTCCCAATCTCCGGTTGGCATCTACCAACGGGAGAGTTCATATTCATTCGTCTTCCGCTCAGAGTCTACAACTGATCAAGGTGCTTCGAGATCCACCTGACTTGGTGAATTTCAAAGAGTTGAGATGCGACTCCTCCCAGCCCGACTGGCGTTTGGATTTGGATCGCGGATTGTATCAAGTCGAGTATCGCTTCCGCGAGACACCTTGAAAAACAAACCTGAGATATTGGTGACATGGCTCGGATTAAGTAAGACGTGTTACGACCAATTCAGTTGTTGTCCCGACTATTCGTCTTCCCATATGGAGGTCTCGACGAGATTGGCACTATCGAACCCGGCGTCTGGAAATGTTGCGGTCCGTTGACGAGCCCAGCCAGCTGATCCAACAGTCGAAACGGAAAGTCACCTGCATAAAAGGCTATTGATGTGATACTTGCACTCTGATGTTGGTACGCCCATTTGTCAAGTGGAAAGAACAGCAGGCAGGACAATAGGACAAGCTGGCACGGATTCCCCTGTTGTGTCTTTCCGCTCACTACTTGTCTTACATTCACGTTCGACCGAACAGGCTTGGGGACCCTTATCGGGAATCTTATTGAATGTTGGGCAAATATGAAATGCTTGCAAGCACATTCATTGATGGATCACGGAAAGACGGTCTATAATCTGGCTGAATTCAGTTCCCTGGGAAATCATCCTGGCCAAATCTGGAATTGGGAAATCATTTGAGTTTCCCAGCGATTTTGCCTGGACAGTCAGTCTTCCTCTCGCTCGGAGGTTCACGATGGCCCACTTGATCAAGTTTGGTTGGCTTGTCTTGGTTTGCCTGGCAATTCCGCACGCGGCAATACAGGCTCAGGAAGACGAGCCACTGTTCAAGGGGCGGTTGAATGTCAACCCGCCCCATATCTCCAGCGATACTTCGGTCAAGTACGATTTCGACATCGTCTACGTGCGAGCCGGACGGGCGGGAGATAAAATCCACAAAAGATATTATACGGACTTTTCTCAGCCAATGACGATGGAGTCTGGTGCCGACTTGATGCTGCTGCATCCCGATGGCAAGGAAGAGCTCCTGGTCGCGGGTGGCCGCGGCTCAGTCACCGATCCCGTTGTCTCATTTGACGGAAAATGGGTGTATTACGTCTTGATTCACAATCTCGAGCAGCGAGATCAGTGGTCACCGCCCAAAGAAGGTGCGGACATCTTCAAGATCCATCTCCCGTCGCGGCGCATTGTGCAACTGACCAATCAGCGGTTCACTCCCAACACCGGAGCCGCTGACTGGTCTGAGGATTATCGCAGCTCAACCGACTCGAAAGCCCATTTCAATTACGGTGTCTTCAACATGGGGCCGTTTCCGCTGCCGGGCGGGCGGATCGTGTTCACTAGCAATCGCGATGGATATCGGCCCTCGAAGGGCTATCCGGCCGTCGCGCTGCAGTTGTTCGTGATGGATGACAGCGACCAGAACGTCGATCTCCGCGATCCTTACCCCAATAACATCGAAAAGATTGGTCATCTGAATATTGCGGGGGCATTGCATCCCGTGGTGCTGGCTGATGGTCGCATCATGTTCAGCACGTTGGAATCACACGGCATTCGCAGTGAAATCTCATGGGGCACCTGGACCATTCATCCTGATGGCACCAACTGGGCACCGCTGATCAGCGCGTTTGATCCGGGTGGCGCCTCGAACGGATTTCATTTTCAGACCCAGTTGTCGGACGGCGCGCTGGTCGTCGAAGAGTACTACAACCAGAACAACAGTGGCTTTGGGGCCTATCTCAAGTTGCCGCTTTCACCACCGAAGGGCGCGGCGCAGTTCGGCCCGGCTTTCATGAACGATAGTCGGCACAAACCACTGCGATTCGGGCGGTTTGACAATGGCAAAGGGAAGTATTACCGCTTGCCATTCATGCCGACGGGCACGGTCTCTCTGACCCCCTTCGCGCTGAACAACGAAGGCCCTGCCGATCCCTCGATTCTCGGTGAGAAGAAATCTCCCTCGGTGGGCAAAGTCACGCATCCCTCGGCGGCCCCCGAGAACCACTTGCTGACCATCTGGTCGCCCGGTCCGGCCAATCATCAATACACGTATTTGCCGCAGATTGACGGTGGGATTTACCTCATCAAGAAGGGTGACGTTGTCGATGAACCGGGACAGATGCTGTTGATCAAGAACGATCCGCAGTACAACGAAAGCTGGCCCCGGGCCGTAGTCTCCTACGACAGGATTTATGGCCGTAAGGAACCGGCAATCCTGCCGCGTCTGGCGAATGACGGCCAGAAATCGAAGTGGCTGCCGGCGGGAACTCCTTTGGGGCTGGTGGGATCTTCCAGTCTGTACAAGCGAGAAACCTATCCCAACGGCGTCGTTCCTGAAGGCAAGGTGACTTCGACTTACTCCGGTGGCAAGAATCCCTGGAAAGACCTGGATGCGTTCACCAGCCACGGCAACGGCATGCCGGTGGCCTGGCACAATCAAGGGAGTGATGCCGGCTTGTACGACAATGCCGACATTCATGCGATTCGAATCCTGGCAATGGAGCCGACGACAGACCGCCGTAATGGACCGAAGTCGGGGCGCATGTTTTACAGTCATGCCCAGGAGCGACTACGAATTCTCGGTGAAATCCCCGTCCGCAAATTCGTGAAATCAGACGCGAAAGAAGGCATCACGAAGCCGACTCCCGAAGGTGAGCCTCTCGATCCGGATGGCAATCCCGATACCAGTTTCCTGGCCCGGATCCCGGCGGATGTGGTCTTTACGTTTCAGACGATAGACCGCGAAGGGCTGTTGCTCAACATGTCGCAAACCTGGCACCAATTGCGTGCCGGCGAGATTCGCCATGATTGCGGCGGCTGTCACGCCCATAGCCAGAAGCCGACCGAATTTGCTGACACGTTTGCGGCCCGACCTGACTATCAAGTCTTCGATCTGTCGACGAAGGTCCCGTTGTTGACCGCCAAGTCGAAGGATGAATCAGGCGGAAAATGGGACGCGGGCGGGCAGACTGGATTACGCTATCAAGACCGCGTGGCCACCGTCGAGTACCTGCGGGACATCCAACCGATTCTCAAGCGGAGCTGCAACGGTTGCCATTCGGGGAAATCGCCAACGCCGCCCGCAGGCCTGGTGCTGGATGACGACGAAACCCTGATTCAGTACGATCATCATGGCAAGTTCCCGGGTACGTACTATCGGCTGGCCGTGGATGAACGCGGCAAGTTCGGTCATCGTCCGGTGGGTTATGACTCCTGGGGTTATCCACAGGCGTCACGCTATATTCGAAAACTTCAAGCGCGGCGCAGCTTGCTGGTGTGGAAACTGTTCGGGAAGCGCCTGGACGGTTTTTCCAATGACACGCACCACTCGGAGTCCAAGCCAGGATCGGGCGAATTGGTTCACGAGGGGAAACCGGTCCCTGTCGAACAATTCAAATCAAGGCTCGATCTGGATTTCACCGGCAGCATTATGCCGCCTCCTGAGGCGGTTGCGAAAGGCCAAGTGCAGGCTCTCTCAGACGAAGACCGGCTGACGATTCTGCGCTGGATTGACCTCGGATGCCCGATTGATTTGGACTTCAATCCCGACAAGCCTGACGCTCGCGGCCTCGGCTGGATGCTCGACGACGCGCGGCCGACATTGGCCCTGTCGTTGCCGCAGGCGGGTGCTAATCCGCCGTTTAACGAAATCCGGTTTGGCATCCATGATTTCTATTCAGGAATCGAGCCGCAAAGCCTGCGAGTGGTCGCTGACTTTGATGTCGAAGGCCACAAGGCAGGTGAAGATCTAGCCAAGCATTTCCGCGAAACTACACCCGGTGCCTGGACGCTGGCGTTGAAGAGTCCGTTGAGCAAATTGCCGTCCGGCACTTTGACCGTATCGGTCAAGGATCGACAGGGGAACGAATCTCGCATCGTGCGGAAGTTCTCAGTCGGCGAGTAACATGATTGATGGTGAGGCGACAGCCGGACTGTAGCCTGACTCTCCGAGTCGGGACTCTTGGTCTTCATGCTTCCGACTCAGAGAGTCAGGCTACAGAAAGGCCGCACGCCACCGTTCCACGCCGAGTTGCTACGAAATCCACAAGCAACGGAATAGAATCCGACCACTCGTTATCGGCCGTCGGATGAATTGAGCTCTGAATACCGCCAGCTTCTTGCGTTGAAAGGCCACCCCGCATGTCGCCCCTTTTGTTTGTTCGCCTGTCGCTGATGGTGTTTCTGCATTACTTCGTGTGGGGGGCGTGGTACGTAACGATGGGGACTTACCTCAACGAGAAGCTGCATTTCCCCGGCGGGCAAATCGGTCTGGCCTACGGTACCACGGCGATTGGTGCCTTGGTTTCGCCGTTCCTGGCAGGGATTATCGCAGACCGCTTCTTCGCGACTCAGCGACTACTGGCGGCATTACATCTGGTCGGGGCGGGGTTACTTCTGCTGGTGTCCACTCTCACTACATTCTCTTTATTTTACCCCGCGTTGATTGCGTACACGATCAGCTACATGGCTGGTCACGGACTGACGAATTCGCTGACTCTGCATCATTCGAAGAATCCCGGACGTGAATTCCCGCTAGTGATGATGATGGGCAGTGTGGGCTGGATTTGCGCCGGACTGGTCGTCAGCTGGCTGCAGGTTGAGAACACCAAAGGCATGTTTCAACTTGCGTCGACGGCAGCTCTTGTCATGGGGCTCTACTCGTTGACACTGCCGCATACTCCCCCGACAGGGGCCGGCGAGTCCGTTTCGCTGCGGACCATACTGGGGCTCGACGCCTTGACGCTGATGAAGGATCGCTCGTTTGCGGTTTTTATCATTTGCTCGTTCCTGGTCTGTATCCCACTGAGCTTCTATTTTGCCTGGATGAATGCGTTCATGAATGAGCTGAACATTCCGAACGCCGCGGCGAAGATGACAATTGGACAAGTCTCGGACGTGATCTTCCTGATGCTGCTACCGTTGCTGTTGCCGCGGATTGGAGTGAAGGGGATCCTGGTCGTCGGAATGATTGCCTGGGCGGTGCGATTCGGTTTGTTTTCCGCCTTCGATGCGCAACGGGATGCCGTCTGGATGCTCTTCCTGGGAATCGCCGTGCATGGCATGTGCTATGACTTCATCTTCGTCATGGGCCGCATGTATGTCGACAGCCGGGCGAGTGCTCAGATCCGCGGAGCCGCTCAGGGGCTGCACGCGTTTGTAACCCTGGGGGCGGGTATGTTCATCGGCTCTTGGCTCTCCGGAGTCGTAGGGCAGCACTACACGAAGCAGGCCGGCTCGCTGACAGTTCACAACTGGCAAGCAATTTGGCTGATCCCGGCAGTTTTGTCGGGAGCTCTGGCGGTCCTGTTTGCAGTCCTGTTTCGCGATCGGGTTGTCGTCGCGCAGGATCAGGACTCCCCAGCTTGACTAGTCTTCCAGGGTTCCGCTCCCCCAGTGGGCATACCCAAGATTCATCAAGTTCCTAAGGAATCCTGACGACATTCTAAAGGAGAACGCCAATTGTAGCGTTTGTGCGGATATTAACGGTGGCATTCCATTGTGCCCAACCACACTGGATGAGGCGAAATGCGAGACCCGGCGAGGGCCATGCGATGCTGGCGGTGGTTCGGCCGCAGCGTCGTGCTCATTGCCGCGTGTGTCCTGGCTTCCGGTTGCGTGGGGCCGCACGCGATCAGCCATACTCGGCTGAAGTACAACGAAGTCTATCGCAATACGAACGACGAACAGTTGCTCCTCAACATCGTTCGTCTCCGCTATGCCGACTCGCCCGTCTTCATCGACCTGCCGAATATCACCAGCCAGTTTGAGCTCTCTGGACGTGGGGCCTACTCCAATGGGCTGGATGGTTCCGGGCCCGGACGGAGCAACCTGGGAATCGGTGAGCTCACTCTCAGAGATTCCCCTACTCTCAGCTATCATCCGCGCGGTGGGAACGAGATCGCGAAGGCCTTGCTGACTCCCCTGACAGCGGAACTCCCGCGTGTCATTCAGGCGGGGGCCAATATGGAACAGTTGTTCTTGATGGCGGTCAATGACGTCAACGATGTCCAGAACGCGGCTCGCGGAACGGCCATGACGCCCACTGTGGGGGATGACAACGAGGACTTCCGGTATGTCGTCGGTTTGCTGGCCGCACTCCGCAATCGCAACGCCGTCGAACTGTCGTTCAAGACGACCGAAGAGGTCGAGAGCGCTGAACCGATTGCGGTCGGTGAGGTCAATGCGCGGGACATCTTCAATGCGGCCAAGGAGAAATATGTCTTCCATGCTGACGCGCAGAAGCGACTGACCGTCAGCCACAAACAGAAGGGGCTGGTCATGTCGGTCCGGCCAGAATTCGTGGATTCTCCGGAATTGGAAGAACTCTGCCGCGTCTTAAACCTGATTCCTAAGCAGAACTACTACAAGATCAAGGCCGAACAATCGGACGAATCGACGCCGAATCAGAAGATCATACCGCCGAGCGACACGATCTATCTCAATATGCGCTCCATTCTGCAGATCATGACGTTTCTGTCCAAGGGCGTACGCGTTCCTGAACAGCACGCCCTCTGTGGGATAGCCCCGTCCACGATCGGTCCGGATGGAGTTGCATTCGACTGGACACGGGCCACTGAAGGTCTGTTCTGCGTGAATGTCCATCGCTACCGGCCGCGTTACGCAGAATGTACGGTGAAGTATCGCGGGTACTGGTTCTCCATCAGTCTGGATGATGTGACCTCGCGAGCGACACTGGCGACACTCGAGATCCTATTCGCCCTGCAGGAGTCGGAAGGCCCGCCATTAGGCCCGCAACTCACACTGCCACTCTGAGGATGAGCCACCGCAATCAGCCGCTGGGCACTAGCCCACGGTTCGGGATCACATTCGAGTCGATCCTTCCCCTGAACCGGACGCTAGTCCGTATTAATCACGGTGCCAACACGGACGATTGCAAGTCGTTTTTCCCAAGCAGTTAGGCGCAAAAAAGCAGTGTGCCAAATCAGCCGGCACGCGTTAGCGTCCGGTTCGTTTGGGAGACCGGGGCCGAAATCGGAACCGGGGGCTAACGCCCTCCGGCTGATAACGCGGGAATAGCAATCAGCCAGCCAGTTGATCCACGGCAGTCAGCAACCGTTCCACGTCCGCGTCCTTCCACGGCTTGTCTGTCACACCCAGCGGCGCTTTGCACGGGCCAATCTCGATTTGATATTTGATGCGCATCGCGACACGCAGGAAAGTCCAAGTCGATTGAGAACTCAGGATCTCATCCAGTGCGAGTTGAAACCCGGTCATGAAGCGGCTACCCGCCGTCACGGAGCCTCCGACAAACGCCTGCCGAGCCGCCTGACACGCCGGGCCCCACACGTTGTAGAACGTGCCAATCGCTCCGTGAGCACCCGTCATCGCAGACTGACACAGCAATTCATCGGCACCGCTAAACAGCCGCATGCGATCTCCCGCATAGGCACAAATCAGCCCGAACTGATACAGATCACGCTCGGTGAACTTCATCCCGGCAATGTTGGGCAGGCCGAGTAAGCGGTCGACGTACTCGCGTCCGCCCAATGCTAATGTGTTGACGATGCTGAGGTGATAGACGAAGAAGGGCAGCCCGCCCGCTGCTCCGATCTGGCGGTAATGTTCAAACACGCCATCGGCACTGGCGCGATAGTAGATCGGCCCCACACTGGATATGGAATCGGCCCCGACCTTGGCCGCATGCCTGGCCAGTGTGACAGATTCTTCAGTTGAAACCGCGCCGACATGCACCATCACCGGAATCCGTCCGGCAGCCGTTTTCACGACGCACTCCGCAATCGCCTGTCGGTCGGCTGCGGGCAGCAACGGCCCTTGCCCGGTCGAACCGAGCAGATAGATCCCATCCAGCTTCTGCCGAACGAAGAGCTCCACCAGCTTCTCGGCCTCACCCAGGGCCGGGCGGCCTGCCTCATCCAGCGGAGTCAGCATTGCGGGCCACAGCCCCTGATATTTCTGCGACATGCGATCTACCTTGTTGAGTTGGAATGGCCGATTGTAGCCACGTTCGCCAGAACGTGGGCTCTGTGAGTGCTCCCTACCGACAAAACAGTGGCTCGATCTTAGCGATCAAGCAGCAAGACATCGACGGAGTCCAGCGGCAATGTGATTTGAAGACTTCCTTTGTCTGCCGATCGAGTTAAGACACCTTTCTCAACTGACGCCGCCGCACTCACAGTTCCCGCACCCGGGATCGAGACCGTCAATTGCGATATCGGTCGGCCAGTCCAGTTGAGCAGCGTCACTGCGATCCCGGCGGGAGATTCCAGCAGGCAGGCCTCGACACCCGGTTCGCTGACAACCACATGCCGCGCGGTGTTGGCTCGGCGTGCGGCGTAAGTCGCCATCAGCCGAGCTTCCGCCGACCAGTCACTTGGGAGTCGACCCAGATCAGTTCGATCAGGACTCAACCAATAGGTCACCCCCGGCCAGAAGCCGAATGCGAGCAATTGACCTTTCCCATGGGCCGTTGAAACCACGGCTCCAGAATGATTGGCGAAAGTGGCAAGAGTCTTCGCGGCGGGATCATCCGGTCGCAAACCGACGGTTTGGGTGATGGCAAATGCCTTGCTCGTTCCCAGACCCTTGTCAGTCACCGTGATCGGCAGTCGCTCTGCGCGAAACGCCTGGGTGTGATGTGGTGGTGCAATGCGTGGCACCGGTTCCTGATGGGTCTTGAGGTGCGCTCGCAATTCGGTGGTCGGCTCGTTGTACTCATCCGCTCCGCAGGCCCCGGGCGACAGGGCTAAGGTCCCACCGGCTGCCACCCAACTGAGCAATGCACGCTGTGCTTTGAGCGAGAGATTGGGAGCCGTGACGTAGATGGCCGAATATTTGCGGCGCGTCAGGTCACCCGCCTCAAGGCCGAAATCGTCGATAAAATCGACCGGGTAATTTTCATGCAGCAGTGCGGCATGCAGGCCATACAATTCCTGCAGATAAGCGTGCGAGGCCGATTCCCCGTCCCAGACCTGGCTGGACTGAGGGAAGACAATCGCGACTGTTCCGTCCCTCGGCCGACCGGGGGCCACCAGACGTTCCGATTTGCCAATCAATCGCATGGCCGCCGCGAGATTACGATACGTGACTTCCTTTTCCGACCAGCCGTCGGCAAACGCCAGATTGGGGCCGAAAATGTAGGGGTCGATCGTCTTCGCTCCATGACCAATCAACGCGGCAATTTTGTAGGTCGCACCCGTCGCGAAGGCACCCGTCGATTGTCCTACGGGATAGCCTCCATATTCAATGTTCCCCTCGCGGGCGGCACAGCGCAATTGATCACCATACATCGACCACAACTGAGCATCACTATCTCCGAACCAGTCTTCGGTCCAGATGCACGACACCGCTTTCTTGCGTCCAAGATCAAACCAGTCGGGCATTCCCATGGCCGCATTCGGGCTGTCGTCAACATTATTGGCGTACTTCTGACCGGGCGAAGGGATGTAGAAACGCCCCGGCCAGTTATTCAGATTGGTCGTGGTCAGAATCTTTGGATTAACCTGCCGTTGCAATGACTGAGTGGCCGCCGCAAAGGCAATGCTTAAGGACTCGGCGTAAAAACGGGTCGTCCAATAGAAGAGTCGCTTTTGTGGAAGTGACTTGGCCATGCTGGGGTTGCCGGGGATGACTTTCTCCCAGGAAGATTCACCCAGATCCGCGGGAGTCAACCCTTTGGATTTCAGGTACTCGCGGAATACCGCCAGCCGTTTCGGATCGTCTTGAACATCTTTGGTGACCTGCGGGAAATACCAGCCAGGTTCGTCACCCATGTGTAGCAGTTCGAGCTCTTCGGGCTTCGCCCCCATCTTGGCCGCCGCGTCGCGAAAGCCTGCGGCCCATTTGTCGAGAGACTCCGGACGCACCAATTCCGTGTTGTAATGGAAGTAGGAAGGAGGGTTGTAAACGGCATCTCGAAACCGCCGAATCCCATGCCTGTCGGCCGCCGCACGTATTGTCTCAGCGGCGACCCCAGGCCACGACCAGATCTGCGCCGCGTTGTGACCCAGCAACTCCAGAGTGGCCATCCCGGCTTCCAATGCCTCTTCGCTGCTATCGAGGCCAATCAGGCCGTTGGCCACTAATAGTTTCTTAGGCTGCTCGGTGCTGGAGATCGCATATTTCTTGGCGAGCTGCAGATATCTCTGATATTCTTCGGCGCTCGTGCGAACGAGTGACGGCACTAAGGCCGCGTCATCGATTCCATACTTCGGCAGGATGAGGGCACCTACGTTGCCGACCAAGGTCAAGTCGACGGTTCGAATCGGATCCAGTTTGTCTCCATTCTGGCGAGCGACCTCCCATCGCAAGACGGCCCGCTTGACTCTCGCTCCCTGCAGAGTACACCGCACAACCGCCTGCCCGACTCCATTTTGCAGTGCCGAGTCAAGCCCCACCCATTCGGATGTTCGCCCTGCGGACAATAGCCCGAGCGGCTGCCGCAGTGTCTCCACCGTCAGCTCGGCTTGGGCCCCCGCTTCGGGTTCGCTAGCGGTCCTCATGGGGATCACTTCGAGCAGCGAGGGATGGGTCCCGGCCAGCAAATACCGCTGATTGGCATAGGTGGCCAGCGTCAGTTGCCGCTTGCCGTGGCCTCCCACCGTCCACGGCACCGAGTCGCGCGACGGTTCGCCTTGCTCATCGAGTCTTCTCTGACAGATACGTTGATCTCCCCAGCCCGATTCATACAGCCACTGGCCATCATCGGTCAGGGCAAGCGACCAGCAGGAACCACGACCAGCCTGACTAGGATACAGTCGCGGTTCGCCGATGCCATCGCCTTGGTCGTTCAAATCTCGCACAATGACATACGCAGGCCCCTCAGGTGGATCTTCCTGTTCGCCCGCGATATACAGCTTTCGCCGCGCCACATCGAGCTTGATAGTCGCGAGCCGGTCGCGAATTGACGGCTTCGTGGCGGGAATTCCATCTGCCAGCCAGGTGGGCTCAGGTGCCGCCAGCTGTCCAGTCACATCCAGTTTCCAGACAGATGTGTTCTCGCGACCGTGATAGGCTCCGGCCACATACAGGCGTCCGCGCGTGGCATCCAGCGCGGCATCGTTCGAGTAGAGTCCCGCCGGGATTGAGACGACACCGGGCGTTTCCAGCTTCTGGCCCGTACTCTGACCGATGGCGTAGACGGTGCCTGTCGCGGGATGGACGAGCAACACGCCGATCGGTTGAATGGTCGTCTTGAATACATCCCCTTCAGCCGCGGGCACACCGCGTTCATCCAATTTGCGAACCGCGATGGCCCCACTCTTCAGGGCGACAAACAGCACGCCGCGCTGCTCGTCGATCGCCATCGGGCCGGTGGCTTCAGGGCAAGGTACTTCGACCGTCGCGGTCTGATCTTTTCCGGTAAGTTGGTGGCTGACGACGCGCTCGTTCGCGGCAGCATAGACTCGACCATGCTTTTGCGAGACCACGAATCGCAGGTAAGTCTGTTCGTCGCCAAACTTGACAGTCGTCACGGCGGGAAACGGCGGCCCATCCTGTTCGAGCGACACAATCGAACACCGGACTTTCAGTCCTGCCAGGCGATTGCCGAGGAATCCCCTACCCTGCGACTTCACTGCCAATGCGGCCCCCTCACCGTTGCTCAGCGTGACGGCCTCGGCTCGTGAGTAGGGCTTCGTCTGTCGCGTGACGGCACCAAACGTCCCATCAGCTTTTAAGGCGACTTCGCGAACCTCGGCACCGTTAATGACGGCCTTGCCAGAGATCGCATCGGTGAATCCAGTGGCGGCTGCGACGAGCAATCGATCCGGCTGAATCGCGGCGGCAACCGCCTGCAGGCCGGGGATGTCTGCGGATTGTAAGGTGCCGTCGATGTCTCCTTTGGCATTCAGTTTGTACCAGGCCAGGCGACGATCGGGCCCGCGGAAATAAAGACCTCGGTCTGTCGCCACGAAGTGCAAGTATTCCTTGGCTCCGTCGGGAATCGCCTGCGATATCGGCGGCCCGACGATATTGCCCGCTTGATCCAGATTGCAGACTTCCAATGTCGCAGGATACGTCCCGCGATAGAGCTTGCTGCCGTCGGAACGGATCGCGACCACATGCGCTCCATATCCACCGGTTCGCTGAAAGAGGGGCTTGCCCACAGGCCTGCCCTGCCCGTCGAGATCCAGAATGAAGACACCCTCACCACCCCAGCCGACCGCATATAACCGGTTGTTCGTCGGGTGTAGTGACAATCCATCGCAGGACTTGTTGGGGTTGCCATGATCAAAGGCTTCAGGAGAACCCGTCGGTTCGCCCTTTGCGTCTAACGCATACATCACCAGCGACCGCGCGTGCGTGGGGTGCGAACCCTGAACGCCAAAGTACAGCCTCTGTTGTCGAGCGTCATGCAGCAGACAGACGACGGTACTGTGATGCCCGGCGGGCAACTCGTCGGGATGGTCGGAGTACTTTCGCGGCTTGCCGACCGGCTGTCCGTCAGTGCCCAAATCGTAGACATGCAAACCCGTCCGAGTCGCATCGCGGGAGAGCACGCCCACGTACAGCTTGTGCTGTCTCGGGTTGGCGTAGACGGACGCAATATGTTCCGTGGCCGACTCGCCAATCCCCACGACCGGCAGTACCAAAGGCGGTTCTTCTGCCGTCAATTGCCGGCACAATCCCACCAAGACGCAGCCGACCAAAATCAAGCAACGGACAGGCTTCATCGGGATCTTCTTTGTCGTAGGATAGGCATCCTGCCTGTCCGTAATTGTTCTGAACGGACAGGCAGGATGCCTATCCTACGGTTTCACAAAAACGAGACACCTCTGGATGGAAGGCGTTCGCGAAGAATTGCATCGAGCGCAATCCTCATGCCGAACGTCATTCCATCCAGAGATGCTATCGTATCCAATCTGTCCGCGGATGCTATTGATCGGGACTCCACCGCTAGACGGGGCGGCGCGCCAGATCAAAGTCGACATCGCCATCTTGTCCGGTCCAATGACCATCGCCGGTCTCGGGGAACGTGTCTGCGTTGGCGTCGACAAAGTGTAAAACCAGCTTCGTCTTCTTCGAGGCCACAACAAAGTTGAGACCCTTTCCGACGGCAGTGTCGGCAATGGGCACCTTCTTTACGAAATGGGCCGTAAACTTGGTGGTCGGTTGCCCATCGTTGGCCAGGGTGCAGGAGAGTTTTTTGCCTTTTTGGTTGATCGACAGCAACCCGTGAAAGCCCTCTAAATTTCGATAGACCAGGTCCCACTGTCCGTAGACATCCATGACCGGGAAACCAGCCTTGGCTCCATGCGGTGGTTTGGCAAGTTCGCTGTCGGCAGTCGTGTCATCAACCGTCTGGACATCGGCCTGGATGTGCCGGCCATGATGAGTCACCGCCGACAACAGGCAGCGCGATTCCAGTGTTTCAGTGATGTGGAATGAACGACCAGTGCGTCGCCGCTGAGGGGCCGACCACCAGGCTGTCAGTTGACTCCAGTAGTGCCTGCTATTCAAGACCATGACTATCCTTTCAACGAAGGGAGAATAGAATCATTGTCGTTCGCGCGGCCCACGGATCGACGCCATGTGGTTGCATTGTAAAAGGTGAGTCCCACCGGTGGCTACTGTTTTCCTGAAAAGTGGGATAGGCATCCTGCCTGTCATTTGTCACCCCAAGTGACAAACCCGTGGGCCGTTCAGCGTGCGATTGCCATGTGGACTGTTACAGTTCCTGATTCTCAGCTTTGGCGCTGCGCGATTGACAGGCAGGATGCCTATCCCACGAAAGTCAACCTCGACGCGCGACCGAACGATACACCTTCAGCCCCATGCCCGGCAGGTCGGCATCTAGCGGAAAATACGGCCTCTGCAACTTTCGAAACTGCAGGTTTCGCAATGTCGCCGGAGTTGGTCCGGGGGTGTCCAGGACAAATACGGCCTTCGCGAACTCCCCATAAGCCATTCGATAGTTCATGGGATTCTTGACCACCACAAACTTCGCCTCGCGGGCCGACAGCCCCACGGACTGGAATTGTTCGTCATTCCAATCGTAGGTTGCATGTGAGGTAATCAGCACGTCAATCGATCCCACGCGCAACACGGCAGTCGGCCCCATGTCGCCCTGTTGTCCATCCCAGATTCCGCCCGTGTATCGAAACCGGCCCTCAGACAGGCGAATGATCTCGCCCTCCACGGTGACAGAACTTCCCCAGCGCGGATCGATCTTGTGCCCCAGCGATAAGGACAGTCGACTACCGACCCCCGCCCGGTGACACATTGCCGCAGCCTCCGGATCGACGACTGGCACGAGCGACTGTTGATCGACGCCGGCGGCGAGCAGCTCCTTTAACGTGGCCACGCTGTCACCGGAGGCTCCGCCACCACAACAGTCGGCCGCTTCCACCAGCAACACCGGGCCGCCAGCAATCTTCAAGCCTGCTTGAATTGCCAATTGAGGCGAATAGAGCACCGGCTCGAGTTCCGTACGCCGCGACCAGTACATCTGTGCGATTTGTTCGGCCAGCTTGACTGCGGTCTCCATGTCGTTGTCGCAAATGACCAGCCCGCCACCTCCCATATCCGGCAAGTCAATGTAGGGGTGAACCAGGAAGACGCTCGTCGACAGCACCGTCCCCTGCCCTTCGAGACTCTTCGCCAGGCGCATGCAATCGGCGAACGGTCCCGCCCCTTCGGTCCCTCCATGGATGGCAGTGACCATCACCGGAACTTTGGCCAGCGCCATGGTCGGGCGACAGCGACCTTCTAGAATGTCGATCAACATTCGTGCCCCACGCGCACCAGTGGTAAAGGCATCGCGGTGCGGGTACGTCTCCCAGGCGAGCAAGGCCTCCGCGTTGCTCACCATTTTTTCGGTGACATGCGCGTGCAGGTCGAGCGTAGCCACGATCGGAACGGCATCGCCGACAAGATGGCGCACCGACTCAATGAGATCGCCCTCGAGATCCCCGGCATTCTCGGCGGTAGCGGCTCCATGCAATGACAATAGAACGCCGTCCACAGGGAATGCATCGCGCAGACGGTCGAGCAATTCGCTTTTGAGCTGAAGATAACAGTCGGCCGCCACGGTCCCGCCGGGACAGGTGCTGGCGACAATCAACGGTACGAGGTCCGCATCCAGATCCTTCAGGACGCGCAGCATTCCGCCGACGGTCCCGCCCGTCTGCGTCAGGACCTCGGCCCCGCGACGCAGTTCGGTCCGTTCGAAGTCGCGCAGGGTCAGGGGCAACCCGCAAAAGTGATTGCATTCCGTAAAGATGGAACCGATCGCAATTCGGTGAGACATTTCAGGTACGCTCCCGATAGGGGCCGGCAGCGTGGTTGTCCTGCGGGCCGAAGACCATGTCTGAATACCAGCCGTCAGGCACTTCCAATTGATTGGGCATGCGCAAGCGATTCACAACGGCTTGATTCAGCTCGATACCCAGGCCCGGGCGACGGCTGAGCTGCAAGCGTCCCTCTTGAATCGTTAATGGCTCGACCAGCAATTCGTCAACAAACGGATTGCCCGTCTGATCGACCTCCACCGTCAGCGCATGAGGATTGGCGGCCACCACCTGGGCATTGGCCATGATGGCAATGGCATCGCTCCACGAATGCGGAGCCAGCTTAAGACCCGCCTTCCACGCCATATCGGCGACACGCCGGACTTCGGTAATGCCGCCGCAGCGACTGGCGTCGGCCTGTACAATGTCGACCGCCTTCCGTTCAATCAATTCGCGAAAGCCTTGCGCCCCGAACTCGTTCTCGCCCGCCGCAACGGGCACGCGGACCGTGCTGCGGAGTGCGGCGAACGAGTCCAGATCTTCCGGCGCGAACGGCTCCTCGTACCAGAAGACGCGATTGTCGGCGAGGGTCTGGCCGATGCGTTGGGCCAGTGCCAGGTGATACCGCATGGACGCATCGCACATCAGATCGTGTTGCGGGCCGATCGCCTTGCGGACCGCAGTGACGGCGCCGGTATCATATTCTTCATCGCGGCCCAGGCGCATCTTCATCCGCCGAAAGCCTCGTTCCAGGTGCCCGACCGCTTCCGCAGCCAGGCCGTCAAACGTGTTCCATAACAGGGAGCTCGCATAGGCCGGGCACGAGGGTTCTGCACCTCCCAGCAGCGCCCAGACCGGTTTCCCGAGTGCCTTGCCGCGCAGATCCCACAGCGCGACGTCGATTCCACCCAGAGCCGTCATCGCGGCGCCCTTCCGGCCAAACCAGCGCGTCCAGCCGTACATTTTCTCCCAGATCGCTTCGACATCGCGTGGATCTTGTCCCCGCAGCAAGGCCGACAGTTGCTGTATGACAATCTGAACCAGCGCCGGGTGCGAGTAGGCCGAGCCAATTCCGACCTCTTTCCCGTCCGTATGCACCAGCACGAGGGACGTCACCCGGGAGGTCGTGATCCCTCCAGAGCTTTGAAAACCACGACGAGCAGGGTAATCAAACAGTAGATTGATGCATTCAATATGGTCGATTTTCATGATGGTCTCAGTTGTCTGGTAGGATGGCCGCCCCGGCCGTCGCCCGTTGTTCTTAAAAAGACCAACACCACATCCGGCAAGTCAGGGGAGTTGAACCACGA
Source organism: Planctomycetaceae bacterium (assembly GCA_028291605.1). Taxonomy (GTDB): domain Bacteria; phylum Planctomycetota; class Planctomycetia; order Planctomycetales; family Planctomycetaceae; genus JAKFVC01. The sequence continues at coordinate 18,691 of JAQGHS010000716.1, forward strand.
ATGACTCAAATGACACGAATCCGAACCCTCAACATCGCATTCACAGGAACAGCGGGTTGTCGCTCGATCCAATTTGATTTTTCCAAATTCGTGTCATTCGAGTCATTTGTGGTTCAAAAGGCGTACTCGCTCGGTCAACAGTCGATCTCTGGGCGACGTCGGCTACCAGAATACAGTAACGCTTTCGAGTTCCTGATCCCAGCAAAGCCGGATCGCAACTCCTATCCGCCGACGCCTGTGAAACCTTGCCCGCCGGACCGTTTTTGCGGAACCGGAGCCTTGACAGCTCGTACATCAGTTGGATGTTGCGGGAAAACATCACGCTCGAAGAACATGACAATTGTCACATAACAAGTTAGACAGACACTATTGGCCACGATTTGGCTCATACCGAAAACTCTTGTTTTACCAGCGATTCTGCCACAATGTGCCAAATGGCATAGGGATTGAAATCCCACCCTGCGGCATCGCTGCAATCGGAACAAATGTCGCCAGGCCCCTCCGGATGCGGCCTTGCGCTGTGGGATTTTGGCATCTGTGGCGTTCAGTTCTCTTTTGCACAGTTTTACGGGTGGCAAAAATACGCATCCGAGGCTCGCAAAATCATATCTAAAAATCTCCATTTTTTCTGTTTGACGACTTGCCGTCTGACAGGCATGAGCTAGATTTCCGTGCGCGGCCAGCGCCCCAGACAAGGGGAATGAATGTTAATGCTCAAGACAGCAAGGGTCATCGCTCAAGAGTTGTTCCAGGAGAATCAGAATGCATCTGTGTTTGAGATCCGAGTTTGTACGGAAGCCGAAGTAGATTCACCCGATTCCGAATTTGTGATGGAAGTCGTTCGTGCGTATCACAGCGTCAAAGTTGACCATCAATCGTTGACCAGGCCGGCGTGGCAGGGAAGCATCGTCCACCTGCCGCATAGAACCCGCATGGCCTATGGGCCGTGAGAGCACATGGCCCCTGGCCATGAGAGCAGTAGAGAGGAGAAAGTGGGAAGCGAGCGGATTCAAATCCAGGCTTAACCACTTTCTCCGTACTTCTGCGGTCTACTCTCGACTTTCTACTCTCCTCCTCGCCCCGCAGGGCCAATTCGAGTCGCCAGTATTCGGTTCGGCGGGTAAACCGAGTCGATTGATGTCCCGACCGTAGGCTGGCGCCGAGCTGCGAATAAGGGGCATTCAATTTTGGCTTACGCCGGACGCTCGCCGACGAAGATGCACAAATCAAATGTGAGAATTCGCTAGACATCGCACAACTGGATCGCTTCGCGCAGGCCCGCCATAGGGTCGCGGGTGGGTATGAATTCCTGGCCGACGTAGCCCTGATATCCGACGCTGAGCAGCTTGCGCATGATCGGCGGATAGTTGATTTCCTGTTCGTCGTCGAGTTCCGCGCGACCTGGATTGCCGGCTGTGTGGATGTGGCCGATGATGTCCTTGTGCTCGTCGATGCGTCGCATGACATCGCCATGCATGACTTGGACATGATATATGTCGAAGAGGATTTTCAGTCGAGGAGAGCCGACTCCGTGGACGATCCGGGCGATCAAGTCGATGTCGTCCCCCTGGTAGCCCGGATGTCCCTTCATGGGGTGAGTGCCGTCCCGCGTATTGAGGTGCTCCAGGCAGACGGTCACGTTTTGCTTTTCAGCGTGCCCCACGAGCCGCTTTAACCCGGCAATGCAGTTGGCGACGCACTCGTCGTTCGAGATCTCACCGCTTTGCGGGTCTTCGGCATTGCGCCATTTGTATCCGGTGAAGGCGATGACGTTGGGAAAGCCGGCGTGGGCACAATGATCGATAACGTCGGTCGCGCGGGAAATCAATTCCGAGTGGTACAACGGATTGTTGAAGCCTTTGACAAACGGCGCGCCGGGCATGCCATTGGGAGCCATCACGCACTTCAGCCCGTACTTCTGCAACAGTCCCCAGTCTTCAGGGGCCACGATTTCGAGCGCATCACACCCCAGCTCGCGTGTGACTTCACACATTCGCTGCAAGTCCCATTTCTCGCCGGCGATATTGAAGCACCAATAAACGATCGACTGGTGAATGCGGCCGTGCTTGACGGCTGAGCTTGTGGTCTGTTGAGGCACGAGTGGCGACTCCTGCGATAGGGTGAGCGACTTGGGAACTGCGATTCAGCTCGGATGTTATCGCGTTACGGCTGCAGGAAAAATGATGAATTGGAAATGGAAGTGGTGCGGGTCTCCAAGCCCGTCAGTCGGCGCTGTTGATTTTCGAAATTAGTCCCGAGAGGGACGAAAGACCCTGGCCGTGGGCGTGAGCCCACGGTCTCGTTGCCTCCCAGATATAAAGCCCTGAAGGGGCGGCACTACTTCGAGCTCTGCGGTTTTACAGACGTGCCGCCCCTCCAGGGCTTAGGTCACTGGTTGAACGTGGTCCGTGGGCTCACGCCCACGGCTAGGATCTTTCGTCCCTCTCGGGACTTAGGAAATCCTCTGGACAAATGTTGTGCCAATTACCGCTTTGCGGGATCACGATTCCTCTGGATCGATTTGGCGATGTGGCGCAAAATAGCGAGCCGGTCCGCTCTGGTCACTCTTTCGCAGCCGGAGTAGGATGCAGTTCCTTTTCTACGCAGTGCAGGCAAAGTTGTCATGAGTTGTGTCCGTGAACCAGTCAGTCATCCGTTTGGAATGTACTCCCCGGCCGAAGAACGCGCGAATTTTCTGACGCACGGCGTGGGGTTTCTCCTGAGTCTGTGCGGTGCGGTCTACTTGTTGACGG
>JAQGHS010000748.1 GCA_028291605.1 Planctomycetaceae bacterium
GCATAGGACAACATCCTTCATCGAGCGTTTGGGCTGGATTTTAGTCGTCAATAAGTGGAGCGCGGTATCGAGGGGTTTATTCTAACGTGAATTTGACATCGTCGAGTATCGACAATACAAGCTCGAAGCGCAAGCGAGTGAATTTCCCGGACAAAACACGGGGAATGCACTCGCTTGCGCTTCGACCTTGTATGTCGGTCACTGCGTGACGCTTACTCAGTCAACATTCTCTGTCGCAGCGCAAATTCGGTGTGCAGTGAAAACTCCTTGAGGAGCGTAATGCCGCGGTCGCCTTTGCTCGCACCGTCGATGTGAAGATCGTGAAAGCCTTCGTGATCCATGTTGTTCAAGATCGACTTGAGTTCTCCCGTCGCGGCTTCGATCCGGCGAATGATTTCCGCCAATTGCGATCGTGTGAAGGGTTGCTTCCGCAAAGCACGACCGTCCGAGGCCAGTTTGGTGGCCACGGTGGTGACTTTTTTCCTCGCCATTGCAGCTTGTCTCCTGTTGGATTGCCCTGGGTGTGCAAACACGATCGCGGCTGAAGAGTGGCGTGGGTGAGCCAGCGATCAGTGATAAGCCGTTCCATCAATTGCGTGGGTAGAAACGGTGCGTCCAGAGTTCGAGTGGGTCGTATGTCGGGCATCAGCACGCTGGCATTGCCAAAAGCGATGTGCGGGGTAGTTCCAGATCGTGCGTATCCATCTTGTAACACAAGAGATAAGTTTTCGACAATACTTGACACATGACAGTTAGCCGCGCTTAGAAATAATCATAAAAAGATCAGCAGGCGAGCCGGGCGGCGTAAGCCCCCGGATTCTTAAGTGGGATAGGCTTCCAGCCTGTCAATCGCGAAGCGACAACGCGATTAACCAAGTGACCTTGGCAATCAAACTGGTGATCGTAGGATGAACGGACTTCGGGTTTGTCACTTGAGATGACAAAAGACAGGCAGGATGCCTATCCCACGACGAAGAATCCCGGGGCTTACGCCGCCGGGCTCACCTGTCTAATTATTTTTGCGCTCCTGCTTTTGGACCAACGCCAATCAGCCAAACCGGCCGGTGATGTAGTCTTCGGTCTCTTTTTGCTTGGGCTTGGTGAAGAGTTGGTCGGTGCGATCCATCTCGATCAGCTTGCCCTGGAAAAAGAAGGCGGTGTACTCGCTCACGCGGGCGGCCTGCTGCATGTTGTGGGTGACGATGACGATCGTGTAGTTGCGGCGGAGTTCGAAGATCAAATCTTCCACGCGCGCTGTCGACGCCGGATCGAGTGCCGAAGCGGGTTCGTCCATCAACAAGACTTCGGGGTCGGTTGCCAGCGCGCGAGCAATGCAGAGCCGCTGCTGCTGGCCACCCGACAGAGCGAGGGCCGAATCTTTCAACCGGTGGCTGACTTCTTCCCACAGGGCGGCTCGTTTGAGGCAGGATTCGACGATTTCGCCGAGTTTCTTGCGGTCGGTCAGTCCGGCAATGCGGGGGCCGAAGGCGACATTGTCGAACACCGACTTGGGAAACGGGTTCGATTTCTGAAAGACCATGCCGACCCGTTTTCGCAGCGAGACGACATCGATGTTCGGGCGATAGATATCAGTTCCGTCGAGCTGGACCGACCCTTCGATGCGGGCTCCGTCGACGATGTCGTTCATGCGGTTCAATGTGCGCAGAAACGTGCTCTTCCCGCAGCCTGACGGTCCAATCAGCGCGGTCACATTGCGTTGGGGAACCTGGATGCTGATATCAAATAGGGCCTGTCTCTCACCGTAGAAGAAATTCAGATTTCGCGTTTCGATCTTCGGCATGCCCATAGGGGTACCATGAGCCGTCGAGCCTTGACTGTGTGTCGGGGGCTGTCCAGCCTTTTTCTCGGCAATCACTTGGCTCAATGACGGGAGCACAGGCTCTCCTTCAAGTTGTATTCAACTCGCGGCCACGAATGAGACTTTCTCAGTCATCGCTGCGATTTCAGTTTCCGGCCAGCTCTCACACGAATGATTTTGCCGGCCGCGAAATGCAGCATCATGCCGCTGTTTATCTTACCACGAGCATCTGCGAGTGATACAGATGTTGTGAATTCAGTCTGACTTACCAGCGAATCCAGTTCTGGAAACGCTGTCGAACGACCACGGCGGTCGTATTCATGAGCAATAACACCAACAGCAGCACCACAATGCCTGCTGCTGAAAGCGATTGATAGATATCATCGGGTTGCGATGCCCAGTTGTAGATCACCAGCGGCATGGCGGTGAACCGATCAAACGGGGCTTCGACAATTCCGTGCGGTTTGGTGAAGAAGTCGGACACACTGCCGATATTTCCCGGGGTTGAACTGACGTAAGTCAACGCTCCGATCATGATCAAAGGAGCCGATTCTCCGACCGCTCGCGATAAGGCCAGGATGATTCCCGTCAGAATCCCCGGCAACGAGGCTGGCAGAACCTGGTAACGAATGGTTTGCCACTGGGTTGCCCCCAACGCCAGGGAGGAATGTCGCAACGAGGCGGGAATCGATCGGAGGGCTTCCTGCGTGGAAATAATGACGACCGGCAGAATCAGCAGACTCAGCGTTAAGGCACCGGTCAAGACCTTATCTCCAAACGGCAAGTGCCAGACCGGTTCGCGCGGCCAGTCGCCGAACAGGCCAAACATATGGCCGAAGACGGTGACTCCCAGGATGCCATACACGACTGAAGGCACACCGGCCAGGTTGAGAATATTCAACTGGATCAGCCGCGTCAGCCAATTCGGTTTGGCGTATTCTTCGAGATAGACTGCCGCACCGATGCCGACGGGAATCGAGAACAGCGCGGTCAGCGCGATCAGCCAGAAGCTGCCCCACAGACCGGCCTTGATGCCGGCCGTTTCCGGTTCGATCTGCGAATCGAAGTGGGTCAGGAATGCAAAATTCAGATGCGGCCAGCCTTTGATGACGACACCGATCAGCATGATGGCCAGGATGACCAAACACATCCAGGTGGCGATGGCACAGGCCCACTCGAACATCCGGCCCCAGCGATGCCGGGCCGCCAATTGTGAATCGGTTGAAAAGGCAGTTTCATTCATTGGTAGACATTCCGATAACGCCGCAGAATGAATCGCGCGACAATGTTCATCGCGAGCGTAATCAGGAACAACGACATGGCCACGACGTACAGGCTGCGATATTCGATCGAGCCCACTGACGCTTCGCCCAGGCTAACCATCACGATGTAGGCGGTCATGGTTTCAATGGAACGGAACACATTCAACGACAAGTCGGGCTGACTGCCGGCTGCAATCGTCACGGCCATCGTTTCACCGACCGCTCGCGACAACGCGAGGAGAAACGCAGCCATGATGCCCGACAAGGCTGCCGGCAGCACGATCCGCACACTGACATCGAACTTCGTCGAACCCAGCGCTAAACCGGCCTCGCGCAGACCTCGTGGCACGGACCGCAGAACGTCTTCGCTCAAGGAAGAAATCGTGGGGACGATCATGATGCCCACCACAATCCCCGCGCTGAGCACATTGAATCCGCCGACTTCAATCCCGAATACGTTCTCGAAGATTGGCTGTAGAACATAGGGTGTCAAGAACACCAGCGCGAAGTACCCATAGACGATTGAAGGAATACCGGCCAGCACTTCCAGAGTTGGTTTCAGATATGACCGGCTGCGTTCGGAAGCGTACTCGCTGAGATAAAGCGCCGACAGCAGACCCAGCGGCATCCCGATCAGTCCGGCAATTCCAGCGACCAGGAAAGTGCCGCACGCCAGGGGCCAGATCCCGAACCGCGGATTGTCCTGTGATTGCGGTTGCCAGACCGTATCGCCGAAAAAAGAGAAGACAGAGACTTGTGAGAAGAACAGCACGGTCTCCGAAAACAGGACCAGGATGATCCCGGCCGTTGTCGCGACGGATAAGAGCGCGCAACAGAACAAGACCAGTCGAATGCACTGTTCTTTTAAAGTCGTCAGGGACCATCGCTTCTGCAGCGAGGGCCGCTCGGCGGCGGACAGTGTGGCGCTAGTCAAACGGGCACCTGGAGGTTGGGTGTCGTGGTATCTCTTGGTCGATGGGAGGGTGAGGCTCCTGCCGAACCGCTAAGTCTATCGAACTCGCCAGACTTGTGCGGTTCGGCAGGAGCCTCACCCTCCCGGAAGTCGGATTATTTCTTCTCGGACTTGGCAGCGGGAATAATCCCCACGGCCTTCAGCTTCTTGCGGTTCTTATCGTAGTAAGAGTAACCGAAATACCCCAGTGCATGCTTGTTGCCCTCAATACCTTTGACGAGCGTATTGTCCTCGGAGCTGGCGGTGTAGTCGGAGCGGCTGGATTTGGATTTGCCGACGATCACTTCTGTGAAGTAATCGAAGGTTCCGGAATCCGTATCCGCGCCGAACAATTCAATGTCCGCATCGGGCCAGGCGGGATTCAGTTGATTCCATTTCTTGATCGTGCTGGTCGGTTCCCACAGCGACTTCAACTGTTCGACCGTGAGACAACTGCACCAGTCGTTTTTTGGATTGACGCAGACGGTCAGTCCATCAATGCACACGGTCAACTCCAGGTATTCGACATTGTTCGCTGCGCACTTATCGATTTCATTTTGCTTGATGGGTCGTGACGCGTTGCTGATGTCTGTCTCACCGGTACAGAACTTTTCAAAGCCACCCCCGGTCCCCTTCTTCCCGACGGTGACACGCACATTTTCATTGGCTTTTTCGAAAAGTTCTGCCGCAACCACGCTAAATGGAAACACGGTGCTCGAGCCGTTGGCCGAAACGGATCCCGCGGTGAGCTTTTCAGGAAATTTGACGTCGGCAATTTCCGCGTCGAGCTTGGCCTGTTGTTCCTTAAGCAGGGATTCCTTCAATTTGATGAACCCGGCTTTTTCCACATAGTCCTGGGCCTTGCCGAGCATGACCTTGACGTATCCCGCAACTTCGGGCTTCTTCAATGCCTTCTTGTTGACATAGACGAACAGCGGCCGAGACAACGGCGTATATTCACCCTTTTCGATCGTCTCCAGGCTGGGCACAACGGCACCTTCACACCCGGGCAGATCGGCTATGGCCCCTTCCTTGGTAACCGCCGCTCCCGTTGTACCGCCGGTGGTACCACTTCCCGAACCGGGCTTTTTGGACTCGGCACAGCCAACCATCAGACTCAATACCAACACCAGACCGACAAATTTGGACCACTGTTGTCCAGAACGCATAGGATTCATTTCCTTGAAATCTCATTGGAACCGCGGTGATTGCCATAGCCGATCACGGATCGGCCTCTCAACCGCACGACGTATTTTCTTCATGAGGTAGTCAACGTCACCAGTTTGTTAAGAGATCAGTGAAATTACTACTTTCCAATTGTTAAGATTGTGTGAAGACGGGCTGGTTTGGTGCGACTTTTTCGTGAGTTTTTGTTCTCAACGCATCGGGTGTGGGCGATGTGTTCGC
>JAQGHS010000760.1 GCA_028291605.1 Planctomycetaceae bacterium
GCCGTGTCTTTGATTGGCTTATGAATTCTTCAATTAGGTCGCTCGCACGTTTAGATCACGCGGAAGGCTTGAGAAGGTCGGCAACAACCATCCGGCTTACGCCGGACGCTCGCCTTGGACCGACTTGACGAGGGCGTTGATGGCCTTCAAGTCGACTTGCTGGCCTGCCTTGGGATAGGGGAAGGGGAACAGCCACCAGTCTTCGGTGAAGGATGCCGATTCCCCCGGTTGCAGTCGTTCGCGGGGGCCGATGGGTTCGAGTTCGATGCGGGGGCCGGTCGGGTACCAAACCGACAGCGTCAGGCCCGCCGCTTCGTTGTAGACTCGGTCGGGGTACGTGGCGAACTTCTTCACGAAGAGCATGTTGTTCGGCATCACGTAACCGAGCCAGCCGCCGGTCACATCGAAGCCCAGTTTCGGCTTGCGCGGGGGAGACAGGATTTCCAAAAAGCCGTCCCGTTCGCGGATCTTGTCGTCGGTGTTGCGGACGTTGATGATCGCACTCTCTTCGTACATCGCATATTTCGAGGGGAACCGGCTGGGGCGGTCGCCGAGGGGAATCACACAAATGCCGCCCGAGGGGGAAAAGGATCGCCCCCAGTGACAGACTTCGCGGACCTCTTTGCCAATGTTGAGGATCGTTTGACTGCAGACCAGATGAAATGGGGCACTCGAACCCAGCTTCCCGCTGCCGGCCAGGTGAAAATTGCGGACCAACTGGATTCCCGCCGCAGCGTCCTTCGGACTGGTCAACTTGGCGACGTGGGGCCCGGTGATGTCTCCGGTCCATTCGCCCGACCACAGGGTGGGATGCGGAATGACGGTCAACTCGGGGCCGTAGTCAAACCGGCCGGCCGTGGCATTGACCGGTTGGCCCGGCTGCCAGGTCTTCTCGGCGGGATCGAGAAACATTGCGTCCTGGCCATCCACCGAGAACTCCAGCACACGCCCGCCCACCTGCGGACAGAGCACGACTCGGGTGCTGCCGCGCGCGAGTTCGATGGCCTTGGTGTATCCGTGGAACGGGACTACTCGCGCCGTGGCACTCGGCTTCGCTGGGGACGGATCGGCAGCAAGCACCAGTGATGTGAACGAATTCAGCAGCAGTCCCAGCGCGGCGGCCAGTCGAAGGGTCGTAGTCATAGATTGATTCCTGCAGAGCGGACAGAGCATCCCCGTGAGTCGCTCAGTTTAACCCGCAAAGATGCCGTGTATAGAGTTAAGCCGGTTCACTTTTCCGGGATCGGTAGCGTTCCTCAAATCCCGCTGCGTCCCAAGGCCGAATATCTAAATTGGATGACAAGACATCCGGCTGAATGCTCAAAGTTGAACCACGAATCACACGAATTTGATTTTCAAGACTGCATTCGAAGCAAAGTGGTCCGCCCCCCCAAGACGATTTGGTTTTTCAAATTCGTGTGATTCGTGTGATTCGTGGTTCCAAATGATGTCCTCGCTCGGTCAATCAAGGTTGAGCCATGGGTTGCAGGTTTGGATCGGCGCCTTTCGGCAAATGGACGTGTCCCAGGGCTTGAGAAACGAGGCATTGTCGTTAGGCATCTTGTGGCGTAGAATCGGATTGGGATGTGAGCATCATGCGATTCGTGGCGGTGATTCTGGTGATCGTTCAACTGCTCCTGCGAGGGGTGGCAGTTCCGCATTGTCACGCCCACGATGGTGTTGCACAGCCCGCCGGCCATGCGAGTACTCCTCACGTTCACGTGCTGCCGCATTCGCATTCTCACGCGATCGGGCAGCATGGTTCCCAGCACTGCCACTCGCACCGACACGTCCATCCGCATCACAGTACTGAGACGCCCGTCACGCCGGAGCCAGCCAAACCTTCGCCCCCCTGTTCGGACCACGATCAAGATGCGGTCTATGTCGGCAGCGAGCCTCTGGCCGCACCTCTGGATCGGATCCAGGCTCCTGAGCCGACTGTTGCCGATTGGTTTCTGGCGACTATCGAGCCTGAGAGTGACATCAGCCTGGTCCACCTGATTGAGTACCGATGCGCAGGGCCACCCGGCGAAGGTCTCAGTACGTCTATTGATCTTCGACCGCACCTCTTGCGCGTGTAAATCCGCGGCATTCACTCGGTTCGCACCTGCGCGTTGCCTTTGGCTTCGTTGAACAGGGCGAGTTCTACTTCGAGTACAGCCGCAAGTGCCTCTGCGTTCCGGACGGCTCCACTGCGGCTGGTAATCCGATTCCGCCGTTTCAGGTGTCCCATGACGCAATCTCGCAGCCTGTTCGTACGCTGGGTGTTTTTGATTTCGGTTACGGCGGCAATCGTTGCTGGCGTATTTTGGAATCGAGATCGTTTGATGTCGCTGCTCCGTCCGACGGGGGCCGCCAAACTCGCTGAGCATCCGCCGCAACCCATTTCAGAAGCCAAGGTGCTCAAGCTGAGTGAACAGGCTCGCAAGAATCTGGGACTGGTTTCGAAGCCGGCCAAACCCCAGACATACTGGCGCACCATCCAGGTTCCCGGTGCCATCACCGATCGACCCGGAAAATCAGATCGGGGGGTGACGTCGCCAGTCGTGGGAGTGGTCACCCAAGTTCATGCTTTTCCGGGTGATACCGTGCATCCCGGCGATCGGCTGTTCACATTGCGTCTCATTAGTGAATACATCCAGAACACGCAGTCGGAACTCTTCAAGGCGACCAAGGAATCGCAGTTGATCAGCGAGGAGAAGGTCCGCATCGAGACGCTCGCGAAGACAGGAACCGTTCCAGGATCCAAGCTGATTGAACTCAATCAGCAATTACGACGACAACTGGCCGCCATCCAGGGCTATCGTCAGGATCTGCTCACGCGAGGGCTCAACCCGGGACAGATCGAAGGCGTCACGGAGGGTCAGTTTGTGGCGTCGATCGAAGTCTTCGCGCCTCCGGCGCTGCCGGCGACCGGCTCCGCCAACTCCTCGGAATCCAAACAGGAGCAACTCGTCGATGACGCGACCACGTCGCTGGCCTATGAGGTCCAGGACCTGAAGGTCGATTTAGGTACGCAGGTTCAAGCCGGGCAGTTGCTCTCTGTTTTGGCGAACCATCATTCCCTGTACATCGCCGGTCATGCCTTCAAACAGGACGCACCATTCCTGGAGAAAGCGGCTCAGAACGCCTGGCCGATCAACGTCGAATTCTCGGAAGATGACCACGTGTATTGGCCGACTCTTAATCAGACATTTCATATCCGTCACCTGTCCAATTCCATTGATGTGGAAAGTCGCACGTTTGATTTCTTCATTCCGCTCACCAATCAGTCCCGCGGCTACGAACAGGATGGCCGGACGTTTGTCGTGTGGCGTTTCCGGCCGGGTCAGCGGGCCCGACTGCACGTCCCGGTCGAGGAACTGAAAGATGTCATCGTTCTGCCGGCCGCCGCGGTCGTGCGTGAAGGTCCCGAGGCCTACGTCTTCCGCCAGAATGGAGACCTCTTCAATCGACTTCCAGTGCATGTTTTGCATGAGGATCGACTCAATGTGGTCATCGCCAATGACGGCAGCGTGACCCCCGGACTGTACCTCGCCCAGAGCAGTGCCGCGTCGCTCAACCGCGTCCTCAAGGCGCAAGCCGCCAGCGGCATGCGTGCCGACGTCCATGTTCACGCCGACGGTACGACGCACGCGCCACATTGATGATTGATGATTGATGATTTTCGATTGATGATTGATCAATTTGCGATTGACGATTTTTGATTGATGATTTGGGGAGGGACTGTATGGATCAGATCGAATTGAAAAAGCGGACTAAGCAGTTTGCTTTGCGTGTTATTAAGCTTGTGGGGGCTTTGCCGGAGAGTACTGCTGGGCGGGCGATTGCTAATCAGTTGGTGCGGTCGGGACCCGCGGTGGGGGCCAATTATCGAGCAGCGTGCCGGGGACGGTCGCGAGCGGAATTCGTCGCCAAGCTAGGAATCGTCGTCGAAGAATGCGACGAAAGCGCCTTCTGGATGGAACTCATCATAGAAGGCGAACTACTCAAACCAGCCCAAGTAGAACCCCTCCTAAAAGAAGCCAACGAACTAACCGCGATCATGGTGACCACCAGAAAAACAGCCAGCACAAAACGCGAATAGCAATCCCAAATCATCAATCATCAATCTGAAATCATCAATGCTCAACTTCGTCATCCGCGCCGCACTCCAATACCGCCTCCTCGTGGTCGTCCTCAGCCTGGCCTTGATGGTCTACGGCTCGTATCTGGCCACGACGATGCCCATCGATGTGTTCCCCGATCTGGATCGGCCCCGGGTCATCATCATCACGGAATGTCCAGGACTGGCGACCGAAGAGGTGGAAACTCTCGTCACCCAGCCGATTGAGATCGCGTTGCTTGGTGCGAGCGGAGTTCAGGCGGTACGCAGCCAGACCACATCCGGCTTGAACGTCATTTACATCGAATTTGATTGGTCGACTGAGATTCGAGCGGCGCGGCAGACGGTCCAGGAGCGACTCGCCACATTGGCTGGCATTTTGCCGGAGGGGATCCGACCGCAGATGACGCCGCCCGCGTCGATCATGGGCCAAATTGTGATTGCCGGCATCTACCGTCAGCAGGGACCCAATGGACGCGAGCTCTATCCGATCGGCAAGACCGGACTCATGGCAGAACTCAACCCCGCAGTACTGCCCGGGCCAGTTTCCATCTGGCGGCCAACGGATCGTCACCATCCGGACAAGTGGGAGGCGGTCCCGTTAGATCGAATCGAGTGGCTGGAACCTGACAGCGATGATAACGCTGCGAAGGAACAGGATCGACGCGCGATTCTCGTGATCGCCGGACAAACGCACGAAGTCACGTTTCCGACCGTGGCATCTCGGCAAATGGCATTACGCACAATCGGAGACTGGGTGATCCGTCCGCGCCTGCTGAAGGTGACGGGTGTTGCAGAGGTCTTTCTGCAAGGTGGAGATCGGAAACAGTATCAAGTCCTCATCGATACGGCGGCTTTGCTCGAATATGACGTGACTCTGCAGAACGTCGAACAGGCGCTGAAAGGGAGCAACATCAACACGAGCGGCGGCTTCGCCATCCAGGGTGAGACCGAGCGACCGATTCGCATCCTGGGACGGCTGGGGCCCGACCCGCACGTCGTGCTCGAGGACCTGCGAAAAGTTCCCATTAAAGTGAACACCGATCGTTCCGTGCTGCTCGGACAGGTCGCCCGGATCACCGAAGGCCCTCAGAACAAACGCGGCGATGGCAGCATCAACGGGCGGACGGGCGTCGTCTTCACATTAGTGAAACAACCGCATATCGACACCCGTTCGCTGACCGACCGCCTGGACGCGGCCTTGAAGGAAGCAGAAGCCTCGCTGCCTGCCGATATCGTCGTCAACTCAGAACTGTTCCGACTGAAGAACTTCATCGACCGCGGTATTTTCAATGTGGGCGAGGCCCTGGTGATTGGGGCAGTGCTCGTGCTGATCATCCTGTTCTTGTTCCTGCTGAATTTCCGTACGACATTCATCACGTTGACCGCGATCCCCCTGTCATTAGTGATCACGACGCTGGTGTTCCGCATGCTCGGCTATCTCACGGGGACTCATCTCTCAATCAATGTCATGACGCTGGGTGGCATCGCCGTGGCAATGGGTGAACTGGTCGATGATGCGATCGTCGATGTGGAGAACATCTTCCGGCGCCTGAAGGAAAACAACGCCTTGGCAACTCCCAGGTCGCCTTTGCAAGTCGTCTACGAAGCCAGCCAGGAAATTCGGAGTGCCATCGTATTTGGTACGGCAGTGGTGATCCTGGTCTTCCTGCCGTTGTTCGCGCTTTCCGGTGTGGAAGGCAGGCTATTCGCTCCATTGGGCGTCGCCTACATCGTCTCGATTCTGGCGTCACTGGCCGTCTCGCTGACCGTCACGCCGGTCCTGTCCTATTACCTGTTGCCACAGTCAAAGGCGACACATGTGGAGCGCGACAGTCGATTACTGCAATTCCTCAAATGGGCCGCCAGTTACCTGATTCGTCTCAGCATGGCCCATCCCGGCTGGCTGCTCGTCCTGACATGGTCCCTCGTGGGGTTTGCCGCGTGGGAAATGGCTCATCTCGGTCGAAACTTTTTGCCCCAGTTCGATGAGGGCAGCATTCTGGTGAATGTCACTTTGCCGGCCGGTTCTTCGCTGCAGGCCTCAAATCAGGTCTCCGGGACAATCGATGCCAAGTTCCGCACCATGCAGAAAACGGCCAAGAATCCACAGGGCGAGATCATCCATTTCGTACGCCGGACTGGCCGGGCGGAGATGGACGAACATGCGGCTCCCGTCAACTCGGGCGAATACATCCTGAGCATTAACCCCGACAGTGGCCGGCATCGCGAAGAGATCATCAAGCAACTCCTGAAGGAATTGCGGGACGAAGTTCCCGGTGTGGATATCGAAGTCGAACAGCCCCTGGCCCACCTGATCAGCCACATGGTCTCCGGTGTGTATGCACAGATTGCCATTAAGATTCACGGCGATGATCTGGATACGTTGCAACAGCTCTCGGAACGGGTCAAAGCGACGATCCAGAACATCCCCGGCATTACGCCGCCGGTGGTGGAATCGATCCAGCAAACGGAGGAACTCCAAATCAGCTTGCGGACGGATGACCTGGCTCTGCATGGGCTGACTCGGGCCTATGTCGCGCAAATCTTGCAGACGGCATTGCAGGGGGAAGTGGTCTCACAGGTGCTGGAAGGGCAACGTCGATTCGACTTGCTGGTCCGTCTCGAAGAGAACTATCGCACCGACTACGCGAACCTGGGGCGGTTGCGGATCGATCTGCCGAACAACCGCGGACAGATTGAACTGCGGGAAGTGGCCGACGTGGGCGAAGGCACGGGCCCCAATTCGATTAACCGTGACAACGCCCGGCGGCGGATCGTCATCCGGTGCAACACCCAGGATCGCGACCTCGCCAGTGCCGTTGCCGAAATCCAGCAGAAGGTAGCTGGGCAAGTCAGCCTGCCTGAAGGTTACTTCATCGAATACGGCGGCCAGTTCGAAAGCCAGCAGCGAGCGACGACGCTCATCCTGGTGCTGGCGGCCATCTCCGTCGTCGGGATGTTTGTCGTCTTAATGATCCTGTACCCGTCGGTGCGAATCGTGTTACAGATTCTGAACGCGTTACCAACCGCGTTCATCGGCGGCGTGCTGGCACTCGTCATCACGCGCCAATCACTGACGGTCGCCAGCCTGGTCGGCTTCATCTCATTGGGGGG
This sequence comes from Planctomycetaceae bacterium, assembly GCA_028291605.1. Classification (GTDB taxonomy): domain Bacteria; phylum Planctomycetota; class Planctomycetia; order Planctomycetales; family Planctomycetaceae; genus JAKFVC01. The sequence continues at coordinate 7,223 of JAQGHS010000760.1, forward strand.
TATTGCAGTCCGCAACGGCATTCTGCTGGTGACGCATTACTTCCATTTGATGAAGGCCGAAGGCGAGGAATTCACCCCCGAAATGGTCGTCCGCGGCAGTCTCGAGCGACTCGCGCCCGTACTGATGACGGCCCTCACGGCGGGAATTGGGCTACTGCCGCTGGTGATCGGTGGCCAGGAGCCGGGACGAGAAATCTTATATCCCGTCGCCACGGTCATTCTGGGCGGACTTGTCACGTCGACCTTCTGTGAATTCTTGATTCACCCGGGTCTGTTCTGGAGATTTAGTGGGCAGGACGCTTTAAAACTGGCGCGCCTCGATGACTCTGACGAGAACTCGGAACATTTTTTGAAGTGAATCCCCAATCGGCAAATCGCGGTCACCTCGGCTTGTCGCCGAAAGCCGCAAAGGGAATTGTTCCACACCGGAACGCAGCAGCACCGACCTTTTTTCGAAGGACATCACATGAAAAAGAACTTGATTACGTTCGCCTCACTGGCCACCCTCTCGGCAGTCGCTTTTGTCGCGGGTTGTAGTCCAGCCGCCCCCCCTGCCGCGCCGGCACCGACGGTGACCCCGCAGCCCGCTCCGACCGACGCCCACAAACACGCCGCACACGGAGCCGGCCCGCATGAGGGTGCGGTCGCCGATTGGGGTGGCGGTAAGTACCACGTCGAATTTACGGTGGACCACGACAAGCAAGAGGCCACGGTCTATGTCCTCGGGAGTGACGAGAAGACCGCGGCACCCGTCAAGGCGGACAAACTTCTGCTGAGCATCAACGATCCCAAATTTCAGGTCGACCTCGTTGCCACACCACTGGAAGGCGAAAAGGACGGCGTCGCTTCGCGATTTGTGGGCAAGCACGAAAGCCTGGGCAAGGTGCAGGAGTTTTCTGGCACCATCAGCGGCGAAGCGGACGGCACACCTTATGCCGGCGATTTCAAAGAAGAACCGCACGCGGAACACGACAAGAAATAGGTCGAGTTGCCGCTGACGGCTTTGGTACGTCGGTAACCCAATGTGACGCATCGCGGAGTCGTGGATCACACAGATCAGGGTGAGCTGGTCTTCACCCCGGGAGGGCTACGCCGTGAAGGATATTTCGACGTCACGGGAGGGTGAGGCTCCTGCCGAACCGCAAGCGTTTTTCGGCCCTCGAGGGACTATCCGGTTCGGCAGGAGCCTCACCCTCCCATCGACTCGAATCGCGAATTGGATCGAACTTCTTCGAATTTCTCTGACAATAATCCTTCACGGCGTAGCCGGGAGGGGTGGCAGCTATTAGCCCCGGGTTGAGCGTACTCGCGATACCCGGGGCTAGTTTCGCGTGTCGGGCTCGACCCTGGAGGGGTCGCAGAAACAAAACGTATGCGACCCCTCCAGGGTCGATCTTGTAAAGGAGTTCTGTACCCCGGGTGTCGCTTCGCTCAACCCGGGGCTAATAGCTGTCACCCCTGCCGGGGTGAGAATCCAAGCACCTGACTGCGCAATTGATCTCCGCAATTCTTGAGCACTCTATTTCCTCTTTTCCTCTGTGTCCGCTGCGTTTCCATTTCTTCCAGCGTTCCAACGTCAAAACCGACTCGAAGGTTGATCCGGCCCCTCACGCGCGAGAAACTCGCTCGTCATCAGGGGCGCCGAATGCTGTCCACTCGCTCTACCTAATTCCTTACATAGTCGACAGTTCAGAAATCGCAAATTGAAGTCACGGTGTATTTTAACGGACATATTCCGTATATTGGAGGCGCAGATTCACATCTCCGTCAGCATGTCCGTCTGACATCACGATGATCTGAACTGATCGGTATGACGAATTTCGGGGATCAAACGCGATCTTCGAAACCTGAAAGGCTTGAACGTCCGTCGGTGGCACTCCTGCGAATCATGAATTCTTGAGGACATCATGGACGGCAATCAAAGTGAGCCTGAACTCTCGGTATTTCAACCGGAACCCGAGCAGCAAGCCGATCGTCTGGCAGAACCGATCGACGCCGAACAGCCTCCTCGATTGCCCTTTCCCGTCATCGGTATTGGAGCGTCCGCAGGAGGTCTCGAGGCTTTCCTCGAATTCTTCCAAGCCCTGCCGGCTCATCCCGGAATGGCGTTTGTGCTCGTTCAGCATTTGCCGCCGGACCGCGAAAGCCTGGTGGCTGAGATTGTCTCGAAACGCACGGTCATGCCGGTGTTGCAGGTCGCCGACGACATGGCTGTCGAAGTGGACCATGTCTATATCATTCGGCCGGGCAGGACGATGACTGTGAAGAATGGGCGCCTGCACCTGGGGGAGCCCTTGGAGAAGCCCGGGCACCGTCGCCCGGTTGACGACTTCTTCCGTTCCCTGGCAGCCGAGCAGCGTGAACGTGCCGTCGCCATCATCATGTCGGGGATGGGGAGTAATGGAACAGCGGGCGCGCAGGCGATTAAAAGCGTGGGGGGCGTGTGTATCGCCCAGGATCCCGACTCGGCCAAGTACCCCTCGATGCCGCGCAACTTGATCGACGCGGGTCTGGCCGATTTTGTGCTCCGGCCACAGGATATCCCGGAGATCCTGCAACGCTATGCGTCACATCCTTACGTGCAATCACGGACGGATGCCGAGATCTCCCTGGCGCGGGATCGCCAGGCCTTCAGTGAGATCTTGTCGATACTCCGCATGCGTTCGCGGCAGGAGTTTTTTGGATATAAGAAACCAACGGTCCTGCGCCGCATTCAGCGCCGCATGAGCCTGCATCAAGTCCTGGCCATCGACGACTACGCCAAATTGCTTCGTCAAAATCCAATCGAGGCCACGGCACTGGCTGACGATCTGGTCATTCATGTCACGGGCTTTTTTCGTGATCCCGAGGCCTGGGAATCGCTACGGCAACGGGTGATCGTCCCGCTCGTGGAGGAGCGCGATCCCGATGTGCCGATTCGGGCGTGGGTGACAGCGTGTTCCAGCGGAGAAGAAGCCTACACGCTCGCCATGTTGCTCGTGGAAGCAGCCGAGGATGCGAAGAAACCATTCGATATTAAAGTGTTTGCAACCGACCTGGCAGACCGCGTCCTGGTTCAAGCTCGGAACGGGATCTATCCGACGGGAATCGAAGGCGAAATCACTCCGGAACGTCTCACGCGATTCTTCGATCAGGACGATTCCACATTCCGGATCAAGAAGGAAGTCCGCGAGCTCGTCGTCTTCGCGCCCCAGAATGTGCTGCAAGACCCGCCGTTCAGCCGTTTAGACATTTGCACTTGTCGCAACCTGCTGATCTATCTGGAACCGGACGTTCAACGCCGGGTCCTCGCGCTCCTGCATTTCGGTCTGAAGCAGGGCGGTTCTCTCTTTCTTGGCAACTCAGAAACCGCGGTCGGTGCCGAGGACTTGTTTGAAATCATCGACAAGAAGTGGCGAATTTTTCGCCGCATTGGCGCCTCGGTCTATCCGGGTGTTCGGATTCCATCCATCGCGCCGACGTCAACTGCAGTCAGTTATGATGCAGAACGCAATTCAGGTCGTCAGACAACTCGCCCCTCGCTGGCCTACTTGACTCAGCGCGCATTGCTAGAGCATTTCGCGCCCCCCGCCGTCGTCGTCGATCGCCAACATCGAGTCCTCTATTTCCACGGGGAAACGAACACCTATCTGGCTCAACCAGCCGGCGAGCCAACTCGGGACTTGCTAATCATGGCGCGCGAAGGAATTCGCGGCGCTGTTCGAGTGGCGTTGCATCTGGCACTCTCCGGCAATGAGACGACCACGATTCGCGACGGCTACCTGGAGACGCCCGAGGGCCGCCACCGGATTGCCGTAACAGTGGCGCCGCTGGAGTCGAAGGGGACCAATGGCTATTACCTCGTCAGCTTCGAACACTATTCCGAACCACCGTCGGGGACACAACCTGCGGACCAACCCCTCGCCATCCCCAAAGAATATCAACCCATCGTCGATGAACTGCACAGTGTTCGCGATGAATTACAGACCACGGTGGCGGAGTTACAAACCAGCAATGAGGAGTTGAAAGCTTCGAACGAAGAAGTGACCAGCGTCAATGAAGAGCTGCAATCGACCAACGAAGAACTGGAGACCAGCAAAGAAGAACTGCAGTCGCTGAACGAAGAATTGACCACCGTCAACAGCCAGCTGCAGACCAAGATGGAAGAGCTGGAGGCCACGACCAGCGATCTCACCAGCCTGTTGAGCAGCACGGATATCGCCGTCGTTTTTCTGGACAGCGATTTTCGAATCCGCCGCTATACCTCGCCCGTCCTGGACTTATTGGAGCTGATTCCGTCTGATATCGGCCGTCCACTCAGCGACCTCGCGAAGAAATTTCGCGATGACGATTTGCTGGCAGACCTTCGCAGCGTGCTGAATAAACTGATTCCGATCGAAAAAGAAGTGATGAGCACCAGTCACCACTGGTATATGCGGCGCGTCCTTCCGTATCGCACGACGGAGCATCGCATCGAAGGGGTCGTGATCACATTCGTGGATATTACGCGCCGGCGAGCGGCCGAATCCGGTCAACGCGAGACCGAAGAGCGTTATCGCCTGATGATGCAGAATGTGAAAGAGTACGCCATCATCATGTTTGACCAGGCCGGCCACGTCACGAGCTGGAACGTCGGAGCGGAACAGCTCTTCGGACATAGCGCGGCCTTCGCCATTGGCCGCCACTCGGCGTTCATCTTTTGTCCGGAGGATCGTATCTCGGGTCTCATCGAACAGGAATTCGAAACGGCGCAGGAAAAAGGGCAGGCAGCCGACGAGCGGTGGCACGTCCGTCAAAATGGGCGGCGTTTCTGGGGCAGCGGAACGTTGACCGCGTTGCGTGACGCAGAAGGCCGGCTGCACGGCTATGCCAAGGTCCTGCGGGACAGCACCGACCGCAAGCTGTCGGAAGATCGCCTCGAACATGCCCGCGGCGAAGCCGAAGCCGCGAATGATGCCAAGGACCAGTTTCTCGCGGTCGTGTCGCATGAACTGCGGACGCCCCTGTCGGCCATTCTCTTGTGGTCCAAGATGGTCAACCAGGGCATGCTCGATGAGGAGCAGACGAAAGAGGCACTGGAAGGGATCGAGCGCAATGCCGAGGCGCAGAAAAAGCTGATCGAGGACCTCCTGGATTCGTCTCGGATCACCTCCGGCAAACTGCGACTCACCTTGCGTCAACTGGATGTGATCGAGATTGTGCAAGCGGCGATCGGAGCGATCCAGCCCGCCGCCAAGGCGAAGGGCATCTTCATCGACGAAAAGTTTGACGCCCGTGCGATGTTCGTCCTGGCCGATGCGGACCGCGTACTGCAGGTCCTGTTAAATCTGCTGACGAATGCCGTGAAGTTCACCTCACAGGGCGGGGAAGTGTCGGTGAACGTCGAGCAGAACGAAGGTCACGTCGAAATCTCCATCGCCGACAATGGTCCAGGAATCGCCGCGGACGTACTGCCGCGCATTTTCGACCGCTTCTTCCAGGCGGAAAACTCGAGCACTCGTCAACATGGTGGCCTGGGACTTGGATTGGCCATTGCCTCACAATTAATTGAACTGCACGGTGGAACGATCACCGCGCAGAGTCCCAATGAGAAGCTGGGAGCCACGCTTACTGTACGTTTGCCCCTGGCCATGCCCCTGGCCATGCCCCTGGCCATGCCAGGGGCATTGTCCGAGAACACTCACGAATCCGAAGTGAAGCCGGCCCCCCATTGCCTGCATGGCAACACGGTCCTGCTGGTGGATGACGACGCCGAGAATCGCCGGGCGCTCGAGACGCTGTTGGCCGGCGCCGGTGCCAAAGTCGTCACGGCGGCCCAGGCCGAAGAAGCCCTGCAGGTCTACGTGGCTGCTCCGCCGGATCTCATTATTAGTGACATTGGGCTACCGGACATCGACGGATACGAGTTGATTCAGCGTATCCGATCCAAGGAATCGGCCGCGCAATTACCGCCGATCCCGGCGGTCGCGCTCACGGCATTTGCAGCGGATGCCGACCGTAAAAAGGCAATCCAAAGTGGTTTTCAGAACCATCTCACCAAACCCGTGGATCCGAATGCCCTGATTGATCTGGCGAAATCCCTCCTGGCCAAGCAGCGTCCATTAGACAATTGAATGTCGATTGCCGGACGGTGTCGATTCCGCTACTAAATCAGGAAATCAGATTCACCACGGAGACACGGAGAACACAGAGAGACGATTTTATAGGAGTTTTTTAGCCACGGATTAAGACGGATGAAACACGGATAAAGACGAATTAAGCCACGCCATCCAGCATTCCAAAGCTAGAGCTCATTCATCAAGTGTGCTTCGCGGATAGACGCTAGCCCAGGCTGACCCAATCCGTGTTCAATCTGTGTCAATCCGTGGCTAAAACACGCCCTCTTCATAAATCTCCGTGCTCTCCGTGTCTCCGTGGTGCAATCCTCCCACGCTGCGTCCGTGGTGAATTTTTCCGCTGGCTAATTCATCAGACTCAGCCGACGGTTACCGCGACCCGCGTCTCTATCCGATACACGCTACCTGGCTGATCCAAGATCCAGCGGAAGGCCTGTACCGAGTTGCAACTCACCCGCCGCGATCCCCACATTGAGGCGTTTCTGGGCGCCGGCGATCGAGCCAAATCGGACCGCATCTTTCTCGTCATCAACGAGCATCAATTGCCCCTCGTTGTCGAGCGCGATGAATTTCGGTTGACTGGTGGTCGCGTACGTAATGATGTATCGATACAAGTCTGGAACGGCCGGATTCGCGGCTTTGGCGACTTCATGCGGAATGATTCTAAAATCTGAGCTGTCCATAATAGTGCTCCCGAATTCCAGATTTTGTCATATCAAGGCTCAAAAAACATAGGGCTGAATAGTCCAATCCGTGATTCGAGCCGATGACTCAGCGGTCAGCTCGCACAGCGAGCAACCATCTGAAAGCCGCAACAATCGTGCCGATCGAAATGCAACGTCAATCGCCCGCAAAAACGAGGCATTTGGCGGCAGCGGCGCTCACAAATATCGGAAAACCGTTATTCGGAATGCGGGTTGCAACTCATGTCGGGCAATCAAGAAACGCCATCGCAGACGTGCTGTTCCCGAGCAGCAGGGGTTGACCATGTCACTCGTCGACTATCAACGCAAACGCAACTTCACTCAGACTGCCGAGCCGCCTGCCCGGACGGTCAAGAAGCACGGGTCACAGTTTGTGATCCAAAAACATGCCGCCAGCCATCTGCACTACGATTTCCGGCTGGAGATGGATGGAGTGCTGAAGAGCTGGGCGGTCCCCCACGGACCGAGTCTCGATCCGTCACAAAAACGGCTCGCCGTGGAAGTAGAAGACCATCCCCTCGCCTACGCGACGTTTGAAGGAACAATTCCCGCCGGCCAATACGGTGGCGGCACCGTCATGGTGTGGGATCGCGGGACCTGGTCCGCGGTCGGAGACGCCGAGGCCGGTTATCGCGATGGAAAACTGAAGTTCGTCCTAGAAGGAGAGAAGCTGCACGGCGGCTGGACCCTCGTCCGGATGCGCGCGCGTGAGGGCGAGAAACGTCATAACTGGCTGCTCATTAAAGAACGCGACTCGGATGCCGTGCCGCTCGCCAAATCGGACATCCTGGAAGCGCGCCCCGAGAGTGTCGCAACAGGCCGGTCGATGGACGAGATCAGCGGAGGGGAAGAGCCCTCGCCCCGTGCCAAGAAGCATCCCGCGGGTTCGAAACGCGCTCAACCGCGATCGACGAGCGGTCGGGTCAAATCGTCATTTCCCGAAGTCAGCGTACCGGAACTCGCGACGCTGGTGGCCAAGCCGCCCGACGGACCGGATTGGCTGCACGAGGTCAAGTTCGACGGGTACCGGATTCTCTGCCACTTCAACAAGGGACAGGCGATTCTGCGCAGCCGTAGCCAACTCGATTGGACACACCGTTTCCCGGAAATTGCCAAGGCTCTCGAACAGTTGGAAGCGCGTCAGGCGGTTATCGACGGTGAGATCGTAGCAGAAGCCAAGAACGGCCTCTCCAGCTTTCAAGATCTGCAAGTGGCACTCACCGAACATGCCACACAGAAGTTGCGATACTATGTGTTCGACCTGCTCTATCTGGATGGATACGACCTGCGCGGCTTGCCGTTAGCAGAACGTCGACGGCAATTACAAGAATTAGTCGGGACCGCGCTCCAGCCACACGTCAACCTCTCTCATGAGTTAAAAGGGAGCGGCGAAGAGGTCTTTCGTCAGTGTGCCAAACATGGTTGGGAAGGGGTGGTCTCGAAGCGACGTGATAGTCTCTACAAAGGAGGACGAGGCGGGCAATGGCTCAAAGCGAAATGGGCCCAGCGTGACGAGTTTGTGATCGGCGGCTTCACCGATTCCACTTCGACCCATAAATCGATGGGGGCCCTGCTGCTTGGCTACTATGACAATCAGAAACAACTGACCTACGCCGGCAAGGTGGGAACAGGTTTCTCCGAGGCGGCACTCGATGAACTCCATGCGGCATTGGTGCCTCTCGAACGGAAAACATGCCCCTTCGCTGCCGAATCCAATCCCGAGTCAACCTCGCGTACGCACTGGGTGCGGCCCCAACTTGTCGCTCAGATTGCCTACAGCAATATGACACGCGACGGTCGCTTGCGACATTCTGTTTACCACGGCCTGCGTGAGGATAAGCCGGCTGCGAGTGTGGTCCGCGATACGCCACAAGCCGTTCAGTCAACGGCCCCGGTCGAGGCAGCAACGCGCCCCAATAGGAAATCGTCGAAGAAAACGAAGACTTCATCCGCTAAGCTAGCGAACCATTCCGCTCCGGTAGATCCACCGCCCGAAGTCGGCACTATCGAACTGACCCATCCCGAGCGGATCATGTATCCGGCCGAGGGCATCACCAAACTGCACGTGGCGACCTATTACGCGGAAATCGTCGAGTGGATTCTGCCGCATATCGCCGACCGGCCGTTGTCTCTCTTAAGATGTCCCGAGGGGCAGGGGGGCCCATCCTTTTATCAAAAGCACGCCTCGGCGGGGATGTCATCTGCGGTCCGGCAGATTCCTATCAAAGAGGCGAACAAGACGGACATTTACCTGGCCATTAATAACTTGGATGGACTGTTGTCGCTCATCCAGATGGGTGTTCTCGAAATCCATCCGTGGGGCACGACAACAGATGATCTGGAGCATCCGGACCGCATGATCTTCGACTTCGATCCCGATCCCGCCGTTAAGTGGCCTCAGGTCGTCACCGCGGCCCAACAGCTTCGGGACCGACTACAAGCCCTGGGGCTCGAGTCCTTCGTCAAGACAACCGGGGGCAAGGGTCTGCATGTCGTCGTCCCCTTGTCGCGTCGGAACGATTGGACCGAGGTGAAAGAGTTTTCCAAGTCGATAGCCAACCAAATCGTTGCCGACGCACCGGACGACTTCACGGCAACCATGAGCAAGTCGGCCAGGGCTGGCAAGATCTTTATCGATTACTTACGAAATACTCGCGGCGCCACGGCCATCGCACCCTATTCAACACGGGCTCGTAAAGGAGCACCCGTCGCAATGCCCCTCTCGTGGGATGAATTGACGGCGAAGACCGAGCCCGGGGACTACAACATCAACACGACCAACAAACGATTAAGCGCCCTCAAGAAAGATCCGTGGAACGAACTCACGGAAATTAGACAGTCAATCACCGCCGCAATGCGTCGCAAACTCGGCACCGCAAGTGCAAAGTAGCCTTCACGCGGAGTGTGAAGATAGCCGAGCGCGCAGTTGACGCTGAATGTAGTAGAGGTTCCTCCACGCGCTCGGCTTACTTCACGCGGAGCGTGAAGGCTACCATCCACAAATCAAGCTCGCTTCGATGCCCGAGCCTTCTTCTTCGGCGCAGCCTTCAGCGTACGTGCAGCATGTGTCGGATGTGCGGTCTTTTTCGAAACCGACGAAGCACCCGGCTTACTGACAGCTTTGACGCTCTTCTTCAGTGCATCCATAAAGTTAATCACATCCGGCCCCTCTTCAGCCGCCGGAGCTGTAATCTTCTTACCCTTCACTTTTGACTTGATCAACTCCTGCATCCGCTCCATATAGTCATCCGCATATTGATCGGGATCGAAATGAGTCTGCTTCATCTGGTCGATCAGAGAATGTGCCAACTTCAAATCATTCGCAGTCACGGACACAGTCCGCACTTCATCATCAAACGCGGCAGCAAGACGCAACTCACCTCCATAGTGCAACATATCGATGATCAGCAGCCGCTCAGTAGCGCGCAATCTGACGAGGCGTTGTTTCCTCGAGATGACAATTTCCCCTACACCATACAGTCCATCCTTGAATAGACTTTCGCGAATGATCGCGTACGGCTTATCCCCCACGCGACCGTCGGGCACCAGGTAATATGTCTGACCGGCCGCAAACACTGGATCGATCTTGTCGGGTGTGACAAACGCCTCGATATTCAAAGATTTCTCCAACACCGCACCGAGCGCTGCCAGCTCGTCGGGCTCCATAATCGCATATTGCCCCTTGGCATATTCATAGCCCGAAACGATCTCATCCTTCGAGACCTCCCCATGAATCGGGCAAACCTTCTGGTATTGAATGCGACTCTTGCACGTCTTGTGCAACCGGTGCAGCGCGATTTCGGAGGTGTCTTTCCCTGCCGAAGAGGTGTAGGCCTGCACGGGGATCGAGGCCAGGCTGATCTTCAGGTGCCCCTTCCAGGAGGAATGTGGCGGCATGTTGCGGTGCTTTCCAGCCAGGCCTCAGGCATACCCGTCTTCACGGGTATAAGGCCGGCTTGTTAGTAGAGCGGGCAAGCAGGACCTGCAATAGCGACGGATCGCCCTTAATAGGGGAGACCAATCGAAGCCAGATCTGCCTCACCTGGTGATCTACAGCTCAAATGCTGTGCCATGATCATCGGAAATGATTCCGCTGACTTTCCGGCGGCGATTCGCATGGATCAAAGGCGAATCAAAAACGCTATCACCCTCTTTTTGACCGGCGTTACCACATTCCGGTCCGCGGATTACCATCAAGTCCAATCACTATTTCACGAGTTGGCCGATCACAAACCAGACTGACCGTTAATTGCTCATTTCGCAAACAATCTTGGGGCTCGCTCCAGAAGACTGTTGTTGCCGGGGTATCGGGACTGATTCACGCATCGCCATGACTCCCGCCAGATTCTTTGTCCGGCCGTTCATCTGTCGGGGACCTCGTAGACAGCGGTCTCGTGAACAGGAGCCGATTGGACGCGACTTCTGGTCAGATAGTCGCTGACGACGAGATTGAACAGAATCGCCAGCCAGACGAAGCCGGCTCCCGACGCCAGCCAGATCAAGGGCTTCGCGTAATACACCCGCATGAAAAACAGCACAATCAGGCTGGCCTTCAGCGAAGCGATACCGGCGGCAGCAACGAAGTTCCAATAGCCCAGGTCTGTCCGCGACGCCCACACCGTCACGGCCAGCAGAAACAGCAACGCGGCATAGACCGCGATGTTCAGGGTCAGTGACGGTACCTTGGTCTTGATTTGAGACATCGTGAGCTTCTCCACAACCCTTTGTCCGTAGCAGAACTCGCCAAGAGTTCTGGCCGCATACCCCACAGCCCCCGAAGTCTTGGCGACTTCGGCTACATCGCAACTGAGCCGCTCGCAGATACCAGATAAAAGAACGGGAACAGATAAACCCACACCAGATCCACGAAATGCCAATACAAGCCCACGTTGTGGACGACGATGGAGCTCGAATCACGCAAGGGAGACCTGCACGCCACGATCACGAGCAGCGCCAACATCACCAACCCCGCCACCATGTGCAACGCGTGCAAACCGGTCATCAGAAAATACAGATTAAAGAACTCCATCATCCCCGTCCGCTGCTCACCCGCGGGCGCGAACGTCCAGCCGGCAAATGGAACCAGGTGCTCTGCATATTTATGGTAGTACTCCAACCCCTTGATCCCCAGGAAGACCATTCCTAATAACAACGTCGCCACCAGCAATCCAATCATCCACCGACGTTGAGACATCTCTGAGGCCCGCACGGCGAGCGCCATCGTCAAACTGCTGGTTAGTAAGACGCCCGTGTTCACAGTCCCCAGCATGACATCCATCTGCCGGCTGCCCATCGCAAACGCGACCGGATACCACTCACGATAGACGAGATACGCCAGGAAGAAGGCCCCGAAGAACATGATCTCAGTCGCCAGAAACAACCACATTCCCAACTCGGCAGCGGAATGCTGTTGATCTGCATCGACAAACTGGTGCGCCACGCGGGCCGCGCCATCAGCCCGAACTTCCACGAGTTGGCTAGCTGGCTTGAACAATTGAAATCACCTCCTCGGACGGCCCGCGCAAAGCGTCATCGGGACCGAAGCTGTAAGCTTCCTGCGTCACCACGGGAATCTGTTCGAAGTTGTCGGTCGGGGGCGGTGACGCCGTCTGCCATTCCAAGCCGGTGTGACCAAATGGGTTCTCCGGGGCGACGGCACCGTAAAACATCGACCACACCAGATAGGTCAGCGGAAAGAAATAGCCAACACCCAAAATGGACGCTCCAGCCGACGACATCACATTCAGGACCTGGAATTCCTCAGGATAAATATGATAGCGCCGGGGCATCCCGAGATATCCCAGGATAAACTGCGGGAAGAACGTCAGATTGAATCCAACAAAGATCAAGATGGCCGACAGCCGAGCCCAGCTTTCGGGATACATGCGGCCGGTCATCTTGGGCCACCAGAAATGAATCCCCCCCAGGAACGCCATCACCGTCCCTCCCACCATGATGTAATGAAAATGAGCCACAACAAAGTACGTGTCGTGCACATGGACGTCGATCGCCAGGCAGGCGAGAAATAGCCCGGTCAGACCACCCATCGTAAACAGCCCCATGAAACCGAAGGCATACAGCATCGGCGTCTCCCACGAAATGGAAGCCTTATATAAAGTCGCAGTCCAATTAAAGACCTTAATGCCCGATGGAATGGCAACCAGGAAACTGAGCAAGGAAAAGATCAAACCCGCATACACGGATTGGCCGCTCACAAACATGTGATGCCCCCACACCAGGAATCCCAGGATGGCAATCGCGAAGCTCGAGTAACCAATGAACGCGTATCCAAACGGACGGCGCCTTGAGAAACAGGCGACCAATTCGCTGATCACTCCGAATGCCGGCAGCACCATGATGTACACGGCAGGATGAGCGTAGAACCAGAACAAATGCTGAAATAACAGCGGATCCCCACCCATCGCCGGATCGAAAATGCCGATCCCCAGCCCGCGTTCCAATCCAACGAGCAACAGCGCGGCCGCGAGCACCGGCGTGGCGAGTACCATAATCAGGCTGGCGGCATACATCGACCAGATAAACAGCGGCAGCCGAAACCACGTGAGTCCCGGACAGCGCATCTGATGCGTCGTGACGATGAAATTCAGACCCGTAAGGATCGAAGAAAATCCCGCCACAAACACGCCGACCGCCGTCGCCATGACATAGGTATTCGAATACGTGCTGCTGTAAGGCGTATAGAAAGTCCACCCCGTATCGACACCACCCGCCAGAATGGCCCACATCGTCATCAACCCACCGAGCATATACAGATACCAGCTCAGCAGATTCAGCCGCGGGAAGGCGAGATCGCGAGCCCCCAGCATCAGCGGAACTAAGAAATTCCCCAGCACGGCGGGAATGGCCGGGATCAGGAAAAAGAACGTCATCGTGATGCCGTGCATGGTAAACAGTTTGTTATAAGTCTCGGACTCGGTCAGATCCCCTCTCGGCGTCATCAATTCCAATCGCACCACAGCGGCAGCCAGCCCGCCGATCACGAAGAAAAACGTCACGCCGATCAGATACAGCAAACCGATCCGCTTATGATCGTGCGTCAACAACCAGCTTCGAACGGTATATGACGCGTTCAAATAGTTGCGTTTCCGAGTTGTGATCACAGCACCGTTCATAACGCCCATTTCAATCTTTATGATATTCACTCTGCGTGGCGACTCTGTCTTTCCTCAGTACCCTTCTTTGCCTTTCTTCGTGTCCTTCGTGACCTTCTGTTCCAATTCTTTTTTAACAGAAGGTCACGAAGGACACGAAGAATTCAAATACCAGATAACTGTAAGACGTCCTTCATTGATAAATTGGCCGATGTTTTACTCCTTCTTTAGTTCGCCTTCTGGCTTTTTCGCGTCGAGTTGGGACATCGCTTTAATCTCGGAGATCAGTTGCAAGATCTGCTCTTCACTGACCTGACCTTCGAATGAGGGCATCAGCGCGTGGTATCCGGCCACGATCTTGGCTGCAGGCCGTAGAATCGATTCGCGCAGGTAATCGTCATCCGCCACAACCTGCTGCCCGTTCTGCAGGGGCACCCTCCGGCCGGCGACGTTCAGCAGTGAAGGGCCGCGACTCACCTCGCCCCCTGTCATATGGCACGTGTTGCAACGGAGTTGATCAAATAGGCGGCCACCCCCGCCCATCTGCGGCGTCCCGGTGACGACATCGCTCAACCACTCCTGATAACGGGTGGGTTCCAGTACATGGACTTCGCCGATCATCCCGCTGTGTTTCGCGCCGCAATACTCGGCACAGAACAGGTGATAACGACCGACCTTAGACGCTTGAAACCACAACGTCGAATACCGGCCCGGCAGCACATCCTGCTTCACTCGAAAGGCAGGCACATACAGACTATGAATGACGTCCTCGGAGATCATGTTGATCTTGACCGGCTGATTGAGCGGCACGTGCAGCGCATTGATTTCGGCTCGTCCATTGGGATGCTGAAACTTCCACATCCACTGCCGCCCCACACAACTGATCTCCAATGCCCCCTCGACCGGATGGCGCTGGGCGAAAAACAGTTTCGCTCCCCAGACGAACAGAATCATCGACAAGATAAATGGGCCGACAATCCAGCTCAGCTCAAGCAGCAGCATGTGCGACGGTGTCGCCCGCCGATCCGCCGCAGAATTGCGTCGATACTTAATCGCGAACCAAACGATGACCCCGGCAATCCCCAGTGACAGCAGGCCGCTCACCAGCATCAGGAACGCAAATAACAAATCGACATCCGGGGCGAATGTCGAGGCTTGCTCGGGCAGGAGTCGAAACGAGGTATCCATGGCCGGCCTACTCCTGCACCGAGTTCGCGGTGGCCTGAACTGTTTCACGTTTCACGGTCGCCCGAGTCCGTCGTCGCTCCCGAAGAAACATCAACCACAGAAAGCCGCCCATGACAACCATTGTCGCCACTCCGGCGGCACGGATCGCATTCTCAATGGCAAATCCATACTTGCCGGTCGCGGGATCATAGTGATAGCACAGCAGGAGAAACCGGTCGCTCAAACTGCCGATGCGTTGTTCTGACGCTTCGACCAAAGCCAGTTTCAAATCGTCCGGTGCATAATCAATGCCATATAAATAGCGAGAGATCCGCCCCGACGGAGTCAGAATGACAATCCCACTCGCATGAGCGTACTGATCGGTCTTGGGATCGTAAACATAGCGGTAGCCTGCCGCTTTTGTCAGTTGTTCAATCGCGGCACTGGTGCCGGTGAGAAAGTGCCATCCTTCGTCTGCACCGGGGCGATGATAGCTTTCGGCATAGCGCTTCTTCTTGGCCCGCGCCATCGATATCGTTTCACGCGGGTCGATGCTGACCGACACGACGTGATAGTCGGCCCCCATCGTCAGCTTCACGGCCTGACTTGATTCGAGCAGTCCGTTCAAGACCTGCGTGCAGAGCATCGGGCAACGGTAATATACCAATGTCAGAACGACCGGTTTGTCGTGGAAATAATCTCCCAACCTGACTGTCCGCCCCTGTTCATCTCGAAATGTTAGATCGAGCGGAACTTGAGCATTGAGACGCTGATCCAGCCCGACCTTTTGGACGATGCTTTTGGTGGAGGATTGGGAATACGCCGGAGGAGAACAGATCAGCAACAATGCTAGTGTCAGTACCGAACTGACGATTGCATGCGGTTTGCCTCTGGTCTGAGCCCCGGGAGGGGCGACCGAATAAAGCCTGGGGCGGAAGCCCCAGGTCGTGCCGAACAACAGAGTCCAAGCCCCGGATGGGGCGACCGAGCTCTTGCGAGCAACGCTTCGGTCGCCCCTCCGGGGCTTACATCCTGACTTGTCCCCGATTCCTGGGGCTTCCGCCCCAGGCTTTATGCGGACGCCCCGTCCGGGGCTACATTCAATTGCAACCTGCAATTTAGCGGACTTGATAATGACGGGCGGAGCCCTCATCACGTGGGCTTGGTCACCTGAGTCCTGAATGTCCCGTTCATAACAACTCATAATTTAACGTCTTCTCAACAAAGGCCGTCGGCAGATGATTTACAACGTGTAGGCCATCTTCATTGACGTTTGAGATTTTTCGAGGCCCCATTCTTCTTTTCGAGAAGCGCTCCTGGTTCGGTGATGATCGGTAATCCACGCGTCGCAAGAATATCGATCGCATCTGTGATCGGAATGTGAACAACTCCTTGCCGTTGGTCGACCCAGCCATAGCTGTTGAGCCTCGCGTCTTGCGTATCCACAAAGCGTGAATACTCAATCAATGGTTGATCCTGCAAACGCGGCCCCGGTGGCGCGACACTTCCGGACGCTCGTGGCGATTGCGATGCCTTATGGCTCAAGACATCGGCCCGAAACATCTGCAATAACTCCCAAACTCCCAATTGCACACCTGCTAATGAAATGCCGACCAGGCCGAAGAACACAACAACCCCTCTCATATTAATATCGGTTCGCTCATATCCACCTGCAGCAGGTGTGATCGATTCTGTCGTCGTTGGACTCGCTGTCGAATCAGGGGCATCAGGCGTGAGCATGGTGATGCGACTCCTCGCTATGCGGATCATCGACAATGACCGAGGCGAATGCCGGCAGCCGTCGAGCAAATCCCGCCAGCCACAGGCCACCCACCGCGGGGATCGTACACAGAACGACCCAGTTAAATTGAAATCCACCGGGCGAGAACGTCGGCATCACCTGCCAATACAAGTCGACGATGCGCATGGCCAGGAGCAACAGTGCGACGGCCGCGAGTTGACGCGGTTTGCGTTTGACTGACCGATTGAGCAACAGCAGAAACGGCACGATGAAATGCAGCCCAACCAGCAGCAACATCACGATCTGCCAGCCGCCGCGTCCGCGAATCAAGTACCACGGTGTTTCCTCGGGGAGATTGCCGGACCAGATGACTAAATACTGAGTGAAAGACGTATAGGCCCAAAACAACACCAGGGCCATGAGAAAGTTTCCCAGGTCGTGCAGGCGTGACGCATTCAAGACCCTGGCAATCGGAGCGTAGCCGCTCAGCAGCGTGATCGTCAGAATCACAAATGCCGTGCCGGCGACTGACTGCCCCGCCATCGTGATCACACCGTGAATTCCCGAAACCCAATGGGGATCCAGCGACATCGTCCAATCGATCGACGCAAACGTAGTTGTCAGCGCCCAGACGATCAGACCGACGGAACTCATATACGCCAGGCTCTCTCGACGCTCGATTGACGGCTCCAGATCGCATTTGGCCGACATCCTGTTGATGGTCGACGCGAAGAGGATCCACGCCGCGAAATAAATGCCGGCCCGAACTTGGAAGAAGCCGACATTCAAATAGGCGGACTTGTGTTGCAAGATCACGTCCGACGCGACGGCCGAGGGTCGCGCCCAGAGATAGAGCCTGGGCAACCCAAACAGCACGGGGACAAACAGGAGCGCCAGCAACGGCAACTTACTAGCGCCCGTTTCTAAGGTTCGACGGATGGCTACGCCCCAGCCTCCGCCGGTGATGTGGTGCAAGCACGAGAGGGCGAAACAGCCCATCGAGATCGACCAGAAGAACAAGAAGGCCACCAGATACGCAGGGTAGAACTGGCCGGGCACCGCAAACGCACACCATGCACTGACAACGGACATCACCAGTCCGACCGCCAGGGATTTTCTCTGGATCTGTGAGAGCAGTGCGAGACTGTCAACCTGAGAACTCATGGCTGCTCCTTCGTGAGCTGGTCCCGATTGTCGGCGGGCAGGTCGTCCAATGTCGCGTGTTGACTGAGTTGTAACGCTCGAATATAGGCCACAATCGCCCAGCGATCGCGAGCCGTGAGTTGCGCCCCGTAACGGGGCATAGCACCGAAGCCGTGCGTCATCACATCGAAATAGTGACCGGCCGGAGCCTGCCGCAGTCGCTCCTGATGGAGAGTCGGGGGCTTCCGAAATCCACGCTGGACGATGATGCCATCGCCCGCGCCGGTCCGTGCATGACACGGACTGCAGTAGATATTGAACCGCTCGTGACCTCGTTCCAGCAACTCGCGATTCACGGGGATGGGAATTTGCTTACTAAACTTTCCACTCACCTTCCCGGTATGCACTTCATCCTGCGCATCCAACTGTCCGCGAGCCACCGTGCCAGCAATTAACGGACGGTCCGCTTGACCGTTCGCGAAGAAGTCAGATGCCTCTTGCGCTTCATAGCGCGGCTGGTCTCGCATATCACGATGACACCCTGCCGTGCAGGCAAACAGCGCAATGCCGAAAGCGAACTGGTGCCATGGGGTTCTCATCGCGGCACCTCATGCACGGCGAGGGCGCGACATTCTTTTAAGAACGCGGCTGTTTGATTGATGTCAAATTGTGGATCGATAGATTGAATACACAGAAAGAACTGATCGCGACTAGCGCGTTTAAATTCGGGTACGTTGAACAGGGCATGGTACGGCATCGGCAAACCGCTTAGCGCCAGCATCCCGAATACTGTAAAGAGCGCCGCCCCAAGAATCGTGAGCTCAAATGTAATCGGTATGAAGGAGGGCCAACTGTGGAGGGGCCGGCCGCCGACATTCATCGGATACGAGATGACGCTCGCATAATACAGCATCCCGTAACCTGAAACGCCTCCTAAAACACCACCCACCAGCGTGAGAATTGGGAGTCGCGAACGGGGGTGACCCAGGGCGGTGGCCAGCGATTCCACAGGAAACGGCGAGTAGGCTTCCATGCGACGATAACCGTGCGCATAGGCCTGGCTCGCTGCGGCCCGCAAGGCTTCGGGTTCATCGTATTGGGCCAATAGTCCGTAGAGTTGCGTCGCGGTCGTCATGATCGTTGCCCTCCGTCAGTCTCATGCACAAGCTCTCTTAATTCGAAGATCGAGATCACCGGCAGGAAACGGATAAAGAGGAACAGCAACGTTAAGAACAGACCGATCGAACCGAGAAACTGAGCAAAGTCCCACACCGAGGGGTAATACATTTCCCAGGCACTCGGCAAATAGTCGCGGTGCAGGCTGATCACGATAATAACAAACCGCTCCAGCCACATCCCGATATTCACGATCAGTGCAATCACAAATAAGGCGGTGACATTGCTGCGGACACTGCGGAACCAGATGAGTTGCGGGATGACAATATTGCAGGCGATGAGGGCCCAATAGCACAGAGCGTACGGGCCGAATGCGCGATTGATCGTGACGTACCATTCGAATTGATTGCCGCTGTACCACGCACAAAAGACTTCCATCAGATATCCATAACCGACCATCAGGCCGGTCGCCAGCATGATCTGCGCCATGTTGTCGAGGTGCCGGAGCGTGATGAAATCTTCGAGGCCATAGACCGCTCGCAGGGGGATGGCGAGCGTCATCACCATGGCGAATCCGGAAAAGATTGCGCCGGCGACGAAGTACGGAGGCAATAAAGTCTGATGCCAGCCCGGCACGATCGACACGGCGAAGTCGAATCCGACGATCGTATGGACCGAGACAACTAGAGGCGTCGCCAGACCCGCCAGCAACAGGTATGCGGTCTCGTAACGTTGCCAATGAATGGCCGATCCACGCCATCCCATTGCCAGGATGCCATACACGATCTGCGCGAAGGGTCGCCGCGCTCGATCGCGCAGCACGGCGAAATCGGGGATCAGTCCGACATACCAGAAGAGGAATGATACGGTCGCATAGGTTGATACCGCGAAGACATCCCAGACCAACGGACTGCGGAACTGCGGCCACAACCCGAATGTATTGGGATAGGGCATCAACCAATAGAAGACCCACGGACGGCCAAGATGGAGAATCGGGTACAGCCCTGCACAGGCTACGGCAAACAGGGTCATAGCCTCGGCGAAGCGATTAATACTCGTGCGCCATTCCTGACGAAACAGCAGCAACACGGCAGAGATTAATGTGCCGGCGTGCCCGATACCGATCCACCACACAAAGTTGATAATATCGAACGCCCACGCGACGGGAACATTATTGCCCCACAGCCCGATCCCCGTGATCAGCAGCAAACCGGAGGCGTACAAGAAGACCATCAACAACAGGGACGATGCGATAAAGCCGATCATCCAACTTCGAGGGTGACGATGGGCCAGGGCGATCGCACTGATTTTGTCAGTGACCGAGGCATAGGTCTGTCCCGGCTCCAGCACGCGCGGAGGGGCAGGGCTCGGGGCAACATTGCCGGCGTGCACCGCACTACCTGGATCGCCGAGACCATCCGGAGTCATGGTTCGACCTTTCCGGTAGTGACACGATGAGCATCGACCGCTCCTGGAGTGGGCAGACTGGGGTGCGGATTGACAACTCGTGCCAGATAGGTCGTCCGCGGCAGGGTTTTCAGCTCGGCCAGGACTCCATAATTTAACGGCGATGACTTGAGCTTGCGAACTTCGCTCTCGCGATTTGCAAGATTCCCAAAGGTGATCGCTCGCGTGGGACAGGCTTGCTGGCACGCAGTGACGACGCCTCCCTCTGGCACGAGGGGCAAGTGTTCGATCTTCGCATCGATCCGCGCCGCCGAGATTCGCTGGATACAGTAACTGCACTTTTCCATGACGCCGCGCGAACGCACGGTGACATCCGGATTCCGCAAGAGCTTCAGGCTGGGTGTGGTCTCATCGGCAAATTGCAGGTAGTTAAAACGCCGCACCTTATAAGGGCAATTATTCGAACAATAGCGGGTCCCCACGCAGCGATTATAAATCATGTTGCTGGTCCCCTCGGAATCATGGACCGTGGCCGCAACGGGACAAACAACCTCGCAGGGGGCCTCTTCGCAATGGACGCACATCATCGGCTGAAAATAGGTCTCGGGATCGTCCAGCGGACCGTGGTAGTAGCGATCAATCCGCAGCCAATGCATTTCGCGTCCGACTGCCACTTGCTCCTTGCCGACGACCGGAATGTTGTTCTCCGCCTGGCAGGCCACGACACAGGCATTGCAGCCAATGCACGCGGTCTGATCGATGACCATGCCCCAGGCATTCCCCTCGTACTTAAATCCGGCATACATGGACTCGGCGGGGTCTGCCTGGTGTGTGGTCTCGGGTGGATGTTGGACCATGTCCAGCGTCGTAACGCGGACGATATCCCGGCCTTCCATATTGTGATGGTGCTGGGTCGTGGCGAGGATCTGATGGCCGGCGATCTTCCGAACCGTTCCACTGTGAAACCAACCTTCGCGTTCCGGCAAGATCGAATAGGCGTTGTACCCTCGTCCCGTGCCGATGTGGCCGGCTTGCGTCCGACCGTATCCGAAAGTCAGCGACACGCAGCGGTCCGCCTGTCCCGGCATAATCCACACGGGCGCCTGCAGCGAGCGGCCGTCGACGGTGATTTCCAGCAGGTCGCCGCTACTGACCTTAAGCTGCTCGGCCATGGTCGGGCTAATGGCTGCGACGTTATCCCAGGTAATCTTCGTCAGCGGCTTGGGCAACTCCTGCAGCCAGCCGTTGTTGGCATATTGGCCATCCCACACAGTCGGATCGAAGCGAAAGTCGATTTCGAATGAGGCCTTATCGATTGGCCGAGAACCGACTGCCCCCGGAACTGCATCAGAGCCAGACTGTAACTTGACATCAATCGGTTTCGAGGAAGTGTTTTCGATCACGCCATCGTGCAAGGCCTTGCGCCAGCGCTGTGGAAAAGCCTCACCTGCGAGCCGCTGTTTCCAATAGCCTTGCACGATTTCATGAGCAGTGCCTCCAGGTTTTCCCATGAGGACGTCGAGAATGATATGCGGCGACTTGCCATCATAAAGCGGCGTAATGAGCGGCTGAACGATGCTTGCTGTGCCATCGGGTGCGCGGATGTCGCTCCAGGATTCCAGATAATGCTCAGCAGGAATGTGCCAATCGCAGAAGAACGAAGTCTCGTCGTAGTAGTCTGAAAGATGGATTCGTAATGGCACCTTGTCAAGTTGCGAGGCAAAGGCCAGTTCTCCCGGAGTGTTATAGACGGGATTGCCTTGCAGGATGATTAGTGCTTGTACGTTCCCGCCGGCCATGTCAGCAACCAGATCGCGGAGGGTCGATCCAGCAGACGACGGCGCGGCGACGACTGGATCAATATATGTGACCGTACTGCCGACGTTGCCCAACACCTGATTGATCGCATGGACCAGGGCCTGCACGTGCGCGGGGTGTCCCGGTCCGACGGCGACAAGACTGGCGCCGCGATGTTTCAGCAGATCCTCCATAACAGCCGTGAGCCAGGGGATTGGAATCCCTTCTGGAACCTGCGTTGGGTCAATCGAGGTGCCCGATTTCAGGTGCTGCAGCATGTGCCGGGCGAGCGTCTCGATCCGCGATGGGACCAAGGGAATCCGATGATCAGCCATAGCGCCGGTTAGGGAGGGAGTGCATTCCGCGACATACAGGCGATTCATCGTTCGGCTGTCGGTCGCCACGCGCCGGGCATCGATGAAGTCTCGCGCGTATTGCAGGCTGGCCGGGAGCGCCGAGAGGAAGTCGCAATCGAGCGCGACGATCACCCGTGCCTGATCGAAATGCAACACGGTGTCGACACTCCGACCAAACGCCAGTCGCGCGCCGGCCTGCACGCTGTCGGCTGCGGACGGCTCGAAGGTGTGCCATTTGGCCTGCGGTAGCGCCTGCAACAGGTCCGCCAATTGGGCAGCCAGCGTGGGTGATGTCACGGTGCCCGTCAGGATGCGTAGCCCTCGCCCCTGCTGTTTACGCTGCTTCGCCATCTCGGTGGCCATCGCGCTGACAAAGGCCTCCCACGTTTCGATCACACCGCGATGCAGAATGGTTTGCGATCGATCGGGATCATAGAGCGAGAGAATCGAGGCCTGCATGAAGGCGTCGGTGCCACCTCGGCTGAGGGGGTGTTCGGGGTTGCCTTCGATTTTGGTCGGGCGGCCTTGATGGCTTTCTGCCAGAACGCCGTAGCCATATCCGCCGCGAGGCATCGCCGTCGCGTAGAACTGAGGCTGCCCTGGAATCAACTCTTCCGGCGAACGGACATAGGGGACGATCTTCTCTTCTGGCGACCGCGTGCAACCCGTCACACCCGCCAAGGCGAGCGACGCCGCCATCAGCTTGAGGAAACTTCGACGCCCCACAGGGTCGTCCCACACGGCCAACTGGCTGGGGAATTCGCGATGCAGATATTTTTCAAACTCGGGAGTGGCCGCAGCCTCGTCCAGACTGCGCCAGAATTGATGCGGGCCCAAGTCCGCCAGGCGGCTGCGGGTGGCGTTGATTTTGTCGGGGTCGGAAGTGGTTTCTGGATCGCTCATCGGTGGCACACCACGCAATCTGTCAGTTGTCGCGTCACGATTCCGTACTCAGCCACCAACTCGGACCCCGATTTCAACGTGTCGGATGATTTGCGATGAGTGGCACTGGGGATGGAGCGGGTGCCGGGAGCGCTCTGACCCTCAGCGGTGAATGCGGCTCGCATGAGCGGTTCGGTGGAAACGCCCCCGAGTAGCGACTTATTCCGGCCAAATTGAAAGAGGTCCGCCTGCGGCCTGACGGCCAATTCCGGATGGCGATGACAGTCCACGCACCAATCCATATGCAGCGACGCCGCCCGGCGCATCAGCGGCATTTCATCGACGCGGCCGTGGCAGCTTTCGCAACCGACCCCTTTGGCGACGTGGATCTTGTGGCTGAAGTAGACGAAATCGGGAAGATCATGAACCCGCGTCCAGAGAAGAGGCTCACCCTTCGCAAAACTCTCACGCACCGGCCGCAGGACTTCGGCGTCCTTCCACACCTGCGAGTGGCATCCCATGCAGATCTCCGTCGTGGGAAGACCGGCTGAGGAGGACTTTTCGACGTTGTAGTGGCAGTAGCGGCAATCCAGCCCCAGCTCACGAACATGATGCTGATGGCTGAACGGAACTGCTTGCTCGCGAACCACATTCACCTGCGTGACGTAGGGAGAGTTCACGAAAGCCCAGCCCGCCAGCGAGATTCCCGCGGCGAAAAAGATCGCCCCGAAGATCGTGACCCTAGCGACGATATTCATGCTGGGATGAAAGATCTGCGCCATGGAAAAGACCCAGCGGACAGCGTCGCCACTTCGTCAACTCAAAGGGAGTTATCAAAAGTCGGCCGACTACGAGACTCTTGTCCGGCGTTTCTGGAAGCACTTCTCATGCCGGGGGATCGAGGGCAAATCGTGCCTCGGAAATCGCCGGTGGCCATCCCGAAATACCGGTCAAAAGGGATCTTTTTCCGTCTTTTGAGCTTCTCACTCGTGGTAGCTGATCGAGCTAACTGAACGATGGAAGGTCACGCCCGGGGGGTGTCTGACAAATACAAGCTCGAAGCGCAAGCGAGTGCATTTCCCTCAAATGAAATGGCGGAATGCACTCGCTTGCGCTTTTTGAAGTCGCGCCATTGCGACGTGACAGAGTTCCCAGTTGATTTAGATCAGGCTGAATTCCGACCCTGGAGGGGTCATAGAGAATAGCCGGTGGTTGAGGAGCGGAGCGACGACACCACCGGTTAGATCGTAGTCATGTTCGCATCCTGGAGGGATGCCAGAGGGAACGACCTTGCGGTGGCTCAATTGGAAATGTTCTGCGATCCCTTC
>JAQGHS010000825.1 GCA_028291605.1 Planctomycetaceae bacterium
TGCGTGACGACTCATTGGGGCGGCTGGGACACGCACACCAACAACTTCGTCGACTTGAAGCCGCAGTTGCCCAAAATGGACATCGGGTTATCGGCCCTGATCGAAGACTTGACGGCGCGCGGGATGATCGATGATGTGATCGTGGTGGTGTGGGGCGAATTCGGCCGCACGCCGCGCATCAACAATACCAGCGCCGGACGCGACCATTGGGTGGAGACCTCGCACGCGCTGGTCTTCGGCGGCGGAATTCAAGGGGGCCAGGTTGTCGGAGCGACCAATCCGCGTGCGGAATACCCGGTGTCCCGGCCCGTCCACTTCCAGGAAATGTTCGCCACGTTCTATCACCTGCTGGGCATCGATCTCGACACGCAATTGATGGACCTCAACGGCCGCCCGCAGTACCTGCTCGACCATCGCCAACCGGTGGCGGAGTTGTTGTAGCGGGCCCGAAGCCAGGCTTAGGCTTTGATCTGCCCGGCTTTCTTATTTCGTGAATCCGACCGCAGATGCTTGCGCTTGGTACCCGGTGGGGTAGGTCAGGCTGTGCCTGACGCGCGCATTCCATTCCCAGTTTTCACTTCTGTTTTCGTATCTGTAGTCCCTGAGGGACGGCCGCATAAAGCCTGGGGCGGAAGCCCCAGGACCGGGTAAACGAGAGCCGACTTAGCCCCGGAGGGGCGACCCGCGATCCGCCAACAATCATCGGGTCGCCCCTCCGGGGCTAGGATTTTCTCCACGCGCCACGACCTGGGGCTTCCGCCCCAGGCTTTATGCGATCGCCCCTGCCGGGGCTAAGAACGAGATGCCTCGGTGTCGAATTCTCCTTCTACTGGCAAACGTAACCCTGTCAAAACTCAACCGGAATTGACCCAGAACTTGCCACCCAATTCTCGTGGAAAATCATCCCCGATTGAACACGTCAGGCTGTGCCTGACGCTTTTGCAGATCAGCCGGCACGCGTTAGCGTCCGGTTCGTTTGGAAATTCGAGACTATCGTTGCTCGAACCGTGGGCTAGCGCCCAGCGGCTGATTGGTCGAACAGTCAAGTCGAGCACCATTGGCCGTCAGGCCCCGGACAATTCGGAGTACGAACCAACTCCCGGTCCGGCCTCACGGCACCCGACTCAGCTAGGGCGTTTCTATGATCGGTGTAGCGGAATCTCGTAAGAGTTCCGCCTCGAAAGTCTGGAGACTACCGCGGAACTCTCACGAGATTCCGCTACAGAGATTCTGGAAACGCTCTAACTTGCTCAGGCGAGCGTCCGGCGTCAGCCGGATGGTTGTTAGAGAGTGTCGGTGACATTCAGGTGGATTCGAACGTGCGATTCATGTTGGTCGCTCGGTTGAGTGACGCGGATGGTTCTGAGAAAGTCGCCAACAACCATCCGGCTGATGCCGGACGCTCGCCTGAGAATTCGCTTCGCTCACGCAGGTTCAAAAACCTGGGCCACGCCACGCAGTTGATTGAAACCAGGCTGACTTCCGAACCTGAAGGGTTCACAGAGAGTAGCCGGTGGTTGAGGCGCGGAGCGACGACACCACCGGTTGAGTCGATATCAAGTTCGCATCCTGAAGGGATGCCAGAGGGAACAACCTGGCGTCGCTCGGATGGCCAACCCTCTACGATCCCTTCAGGATCGAGGGCATTTCAGGGGCGTTATCCGGTGGTGTCGTCGCTTCGCTCCTCAACCACCGGCTACTCTCTGGAATCCCTCCAGGATTCAATACATCCTCCCACTGACGGTGTGACTGATACAACTGCGTAACTTCAAAACGCGCAGCCGAGGAGTCGTCATCCTGAACCAGTTGTGTCGGTCAGGCGAGCGTCCGGCGTCAGCCGGATGGTTGTTAGAGAGTGTCGGCGACATTCAGGGGGATTCAAACGTGCGATTCATGTTGGTCGCTCGTTTGAGTGACGCGGATGGTTCTGAGAAAGTCGCCAACAACCATCCGACTGACGCCGGACGCTCGCCTGAGAATTCGCTTCGCTCACGCCGGTTCAGAAACCCAGGCTCCCCGCCGCCACCTCATCAATCTCGTGCCACTGTTTCGGGGCGGCGAGGTTGGCTTTGAGCAAAAGAGAGACGTCGACGCCGCACCTAAGCAGTGCTCTTCGCGAATCAGACGTCCACGGTCTCACTGCTTAGGATCAGCGAACAAGTCCATCCGCAATCCTGCCGCATCGCGCCGACCTGACGCAGTGCCACGACTACAGTTGTTCGCGATTACAAAGTAATGCCACCCTGCCGAGTATCCTTAGACCACGGCAGTGCAATTCGTGCTTGAGCCGGTGCCAACCCTCGACCTTGCTGGACCAGACTACGGAAAACATAACAGCAGTGGACGTTTCTCAAGGTATTTACTTGAAAATAAAGGCGCAATAGCGTATTTATGCCGTAACAGTTTCAAGATCTACGGCATTGAAGCACAATGAATCCACAAATAAAAGTCTATTGGAAAACGCTCTGCAATTACACTTGGCAAATCGCTAAGCACATTCGGCCGACGTATTTGGTGATCCTATTCGTGATTGTTGGGGTGATTAGTTATTCGCTCGGAGGGTGTGCTCCAAATCCCGTAACTCCCCCTTCACCTACGACGATAAAAAACAACACGTGGTACCGTCGGCCGCCAGATCTCTCGGCGACAAACGTCATATTTCTTCATGGCATTTTTTCGTCGTCGCAAACTTGCTGGCAAAACCCAGACACGAAGGCGTTTTGGCCCCAACTTCTTGCGAAGGACGCGACGTTCAACAACTGCGGCATATTCTTGGCTGGGTACGATACGGAATTTGAAAGCGGCGCTTTTGAAATGATCAACGCAGTTAAACAGCTGCAAGTTAACTTTAGCGATCAAAAGAACAATGGAGAATCGTCGCCTTTAGATGCACCTGAGATTCTATTTGTTGCACACAGCACTGGTGGGATCTTAGTCCGCGAGTACCTGACCCGCCACTATGGTGAGTTCAAAAATAAGAAAGTCGGCCTCGTTCTACTTGCGTCGCCTGCATTAGGTTCGAGCTATGCGGACTGGCTCGGTTTCGTTGCAGATGGATATGGCAATAAGATGGCGACACAGCTGAGAAAGACAAATCCTAATCTCGAAAACCTGGACGATCGCTTTCGAGAACAGTTAGAAACACTTCCCGAGCAACGCGGATATTGCCTCCAAGGCGTTGAATACCTTGAGAATCATTTCGTCTCAAGAAAGGGTGAATTGCTGCTTCGGATGCAGCAGATTGTTAAGCAGAGCGATGTCGGGCGTTACTTCGGCACCGCACGAATTGTGCCCGGGACAAACCATTTTTCTATAGCCGCACCAGCGAGTGATGAAGCGCAAGGATATAAATATGTAAGAACGTGGTATACCGATACATTTAGGAAAGTAGAATGTAAACTGTCGGAGGCGCCGGAGCCCGAAGTTGGGCCACCGAAAATTGATGACTTAATGAAGCTGGCGGTCCCGTCAATGTCGGTAGCTGGGATGGCTCTTTTGACCGATGTGGATCGTAAGAAGCAGGGTTACTCGGAATCGCTAAATTGCATCACTAATCAAACTCCCTGGAATCTTGAACTGGCCTACAGATTTCTTCCGAAAGACCAGAGTGAAAAGGATGGTTTGGCGACCGTGGTCGTCAAAGACATTTATGCCAAACTTGAAGATAAGGAAGATATACAACAAGGTTTTGGAGGTCCTGTCTACTTGGCCGTACGACATCGAGGGAAATGGTACCCAACACGGTGGTACAATTTCGGCGTCTACCCTAAGAGAAACATTTACATCAAGTACGACAACGATGCCTTTAAGATAGTTGTCGAACCCGAAGATCCGGGGCACAGCAAGTAGAGCAATAAGGCTCGACGCCTGCTCAAGACGATCTTCGGGCTTCGTACCATCACTTTTCACGCAAATGAGTGTGCATCAATGAAATTCGTCAAAACCGCGGTCTCGATTATCTATTTGATTGCTTGCTCAGGGGCTTACTGTCAAGCGGAGTTTTTTGTGGGGAACTCTGATGCGAGGGACGTTACATTTTGGTATCGGATGTCAGGGGAGAACCAATGGCAGAACCCAACAAAGTTAAAGGTTGGTGCTCCACCGATAAAATTGGAAATCCCAAGTGGACGCTATCAGTTCTGTATCTTAGGGCTTAGCAACGATTTCATTTACACCGCTTTCGGTGAGTACAAGTCGGGTCAGACGTATCTTGTTGGTTCTCGTGTGGCTGCTTGTGGTAGTAATGATCGTGAAAATGAGGATATTGACAAAGACACGCTGCCATGTAGTGTTTATGTGCTGTACACCCTAAATCCTGAGGTGGAGAAGCCAAATGATCAAGTGCGACTTGGCGTCAATGCGCGAATGTGCGACCAAGGCATTCACATTGATTCAGTTTCAAGAGATACCCCCGCAGTTAGGTGCATTGATCGAGATACGGGAGAGGCAATTCGGATTGAAGCAGGAGACCATGTAATCGCGGTTAATGGAGTGAAACCGAAATCCATACCGCAATTCCTAGAGGTGATTCAGAAGTCACCAAGGGACATAGAACTCAAAGTGCTCGATAGCAGGACCGGAAAAACGCGGCACTTATCAACGAAATTGTGGTAGGCCCTATAGAGGTGAATCGCTGGCTGTCCGACAAATGACGCGGGTGGCCCATCCCTGAAATCGTTGGACTTGTCAAGAAGGTTTTCCTGATTTTTTCTGTTTTGACAGGTCGTCGGAACGTACTATCAGCAGGGCTGCCCGTGACAGCTTGAATTTCATTGTTCTTAAACCGCTGAGATACTCAGTGCTCTGACGCACGTGAGTCATTGATGGCGTAAGCTAACTGGTCTATTGATCGAGAGTTCGTGACCACCTTCTTTTGAAGTGCGGTGGACTCTCCATCCATCCCTTCGCAAGGTGGTACCGGTTCTTGAACCGGTGTGAGCGAAGAGAATCAGAGGCAACTTCGGCTATTGATTCCCGCCAAAAGGCATTTTCGCACCGGCAGTGCGTGTCATCTTTCCAATTGGGATTCTCTGCACCATTCCCGAATTGGTCACACAGAACGTGTTGGAGAAGCCGCTGCCTCTAGGTCATTGCGCTCCCCAGGTTCAAGAACCTGGGTCAACCTGCGGTTTTCTTATCGACGGACACCCTCGCCAATGGATGTTGCTCTGGAAGGTTGATTTGCGGAAATCGGAGGTTGCATGATTGCACCAAGCCCGCCAATAGAATGGGCGACGTCGTCGCATGCTGTGAATAAGCGTAGAGTTGGTTGCTGTTCAGATCGCTGCTGCATGGGTAAGCTTCCACCTTTCATGCCTTGAGTTTTCCCAGCAATGGCAGTTGGATTCAGCGGACCGCGCAATGAGACTTTTCAGCAATGAAGAATCGGCCAAGAATGGTGAGCCATCCTTGGTCGCGATAGTCGAAACCCTAATTGCGGTCGGATTTAGCTTTTCGATCGGTGTCACCTACGGCACCTGGTGGCACGTATTCATTGCTGCATGCGTTGCGCCTCTGTTGCTTCTCAGAACAGACGAATCTTCCCGGGCAGGAATTGAACTCTATGCGAAATGCATGGACGCTGTGGAGCCTTTTGGCAACCGGTTAAACGCTCCGCTTCGGCGATTGGCCTTAGCTCCGATGTTGGTTCAGCTGCCCATTAGCTTGGTCCTATTGTTTTTGATGCCGACACTTTTGTTCTGCTGGCTGCTATTGGCAGTTTTAATCAGCAAATCGACTGCAACTTTTACTTTTTTGGTACGTGATTTCGTGAAGCAACTGGCCGCGATCCCTACTAATTTCTGGAAGATCACGGTAGCAACTGATTTTCTTGTATCGCCACTACTGATGCCCTTGCCCGATACTCTTCGTCCAGAAGAGGCGAACTACCGGAACTTTGCAGCGTATCGATTTCCGGAGGTAATTCAATCGAGTTTCTTTAAGCCGCAACCTTCAAATGTGACAAGATCACTAGCGACTCTAAAGCCGATAATCTATCTCTTCATGGGAATTACAATTGGCGTTTGCTTCGCTTATCGGTTTTCCGTAAAAGCAACTTCAATCGTCTGGTTTCCCCTGTTGTGGGCACTGAAGCCAGTCAGGAAGGACGGCCGTTCATGGGAAACGCAATTGCGGGTTTACTGGGATCAAAAAGGACCTCAGATCGTTGCAGTTTTTTCGTCCATAAGCATTGCCCTCTTCGCCTTGAAATATGCGTTATGGGCAATTCGGTTTAAACTTGCGGACTTCATCGACGAAGCCAGACAAGTCCGTGGATTATCCGAATGGTTGCAGGCAATCATTCGGCCAGAGGCAATACCCATTTGGCACATCGCGATTGCCGTGAACAGCCTCTTAGGACTGTATTTTTGGTGGCAAGTTGCTAATTGGCTGGTCGAATACAATCACAACTCAGGGCCATCCGAACCACACGTTACGAAAGTTGTGGCAGTCACATTTTTCGTTCGTCGTCTTCTGACTTCGTACACAATTATCTGGAACGTTTTCATAATCTACAATGTTGCGAAGCTTCTGCCCGTGCCTGAAATCGGGTGGCAGTTGTTTCCGTGGGTGTGAAGGAACATGACCGAAAGACGAAAACCAATCCCGTGGTACTGGTGGACGATCGCGGGGTGGCCAGGTTCCTGTGCAACTTGGGTCTACGGGAAGCATGTTCTACAACCAGCCATCTTTTCTGACGGATTCAGTTTGCTTCTCAGCCCATCGATTCTGCGCGCCATTTGACATTGGCTCGCCGATCCTCTCAGCATGAGCGACAAGCGTCGAGAATTCACCGATTGGCGATACGTCTTCTGCCTGACCTTCTCGGTTTACCGTCTCCGGCGACTGCTGACGTGGGATCATCCCCAGCGAATCGTCCTGGGAGTTCTGAACCACCAGCTAGAACACATGCAGGGACAGAGCATCGCGAGGCTCCTGCCGAGACGTTCTGTAGCCTGACTCTCTGAGTCGGGACTGGAAACGAGGAATGCCCGACTCGGAGAGTCAGGCTACAGGGCTGATGTCGCTGTCTGATCCGCAGGAGGTCTCAACTGGAGACAAGGCCCGTGAGCTTGCTGGTGCTGGAGGCGAACGAGTCGACTTCCAGGCCGAGTTGTTGCAGCATGCTCACGAACAGATTGCACAGCGGTGCGTTGTTCGCCGGGTCGAATGCCAGGTGCTGGCCGTGCTTGAACCTGCCGCCGGCTAACACCATTGGCATGTTCTTCGTGTCGTGGCTGTTGCCGTTGCCGAGGTTGCTGCCGAATAGAACCATCGTGCTCTCGAGCAACGGCCGGCCTTCCTCCGCGGTCTCCTTCAACTGGCCCAGGAGCCCCGCCAGGGCCTCAAGCTGAGCCTCTTCCACAAGTCGCAGTTGCTTGATCTTTTCGGGGTCCTGACCGTGGTGCGACAGGTTGTGGTGATCGCGGCTCACGCCCGGCAGCGGGGGCACGAGCGCGGTCCCTTGAATCTGCAACGTGATCAGCCGCGTCGAGTCGGTCTGCAGCGCCAGGTGAACCAGGTCGTACATCAGCCGTGTGCGGCCAATGAGATCGGCTTTATCGGCAATATCGGCCGGCGGGGGCGCGGCGATGTTGGGCTTGGGTAGTTGAGCCCATTCCTCGCCGCGCTGCAGGCGCTGCTCCAATTCGCGGACCGACGTGTAATACTGTTCCAACTTGGCCCGATCGGCGGAACTGATGTCGCGCTGCAGCCGCCTGGCCCGCTCGCCCACCTGGTCCAGAATGCTCCGGCCGTCGCGCAGCCGCCGTACCTGGGATTGCACTTCCGCCGCGCTGCCGTTGAGAAATAATCGGGCGAAGACTTTCGAGGGGAGGATATCAGCCGGGATCATGACACCGCCGCGGGTCCACGACAGGCTGCTGCTGCCGACCGAGCCGGTGCTCAACACCAGGCTCGAAAACCGCGTCTCGGCGGGCAGGCGTTCGACGGCGAATTGATCGAGCGAGACCGTGTTCTTAAAACCGGGATCGGCCGGACGCGGCGCGGCGGTGAGGAACGACGATTCGGAGGAGTGGCCGCCGTCGACTCCAGGATGTGACAAGCCCGAGAATACCGTGAAATCGTCGCGGAATGCCTTGAGCCTTTCGAGATAGGGCGTGACTTGATAATCCTTTCCGCTTTGTGCGGGAATCAAGTCAGGAGCATGCAGCCCCAGCGTCGTGCAGATCGTCACCATCCGCGCCGGAGTCTTGCGTTCTGCACACAACCCCCAGGGAGCCATGGCATCGAGCAGCGGCAACGCCAATGCGACGCCGGTCCCTTGCAGCAGCAATCGTCGCGATATTGGGCGTGTCATTCGGCAATCCCCTTACTTCCGCAGGAACGTCTCGCTCTGCACTACCTCATGCACCAAAGTGCGCAGACCATAGTCGCTGGCTTTCGCACGTTCCAGCAGAGTTGTCACCGCGCGGCGATCGGCGAACTCCAAACGGTGACCGGTGGCGTAGATCAGCAGTTTTTCCGCCACGCAGCGGGCAATCTGCTCGCGATCCGCCAGCAGGGCCTGCTTGAACTCGTCGATATCGGCGCAACGGTGGCCGTCGAGTAATTCGGCGCTGGCATCGACTGCCGGCCCGACGCGATATTGCACTTTCCGTCCTTCGATCGCCAGCGGCACGTCGACACCCGGGCCGAGCGTGCGGTAGTTCGTTCGCCAGGTGCCGATCACGTCGAAGTTTTCGAGCACGAAGCCGGGCGGGTCAATCTTCGCATGGCAGGTGTTGCACTCCCGCGCATTGCGATGCGCGGCCAGTTGCTCCCGAATCGTTTTCGTCCCGCGCGTGTCGGGCTCGACCGCCGCCACGTTCTTCGGCGGCGGAGGCGCGGGACGCCCCAGAATCCGATCCAAGACCCATGCTCCGCGTACGACAGGCGAGGTGGTGGTGCCGTTGGCGGTGACTTTCAATACGCTGGCTTGTGTCAACACGCCGCCGCGATGGCTGCCGGCAGGCAGCGGCGTCTTGC
The DNA here is from genome assembly GCA_028291605.1 of Planctomycetaceae bacterium. Classification (GTDB taxonomy): domain Bacteria; phylum Planctomycetota; class Planctomycetia; order Planctomycetales; family Planctomycetaceae; genus JAKFVC01. The sequence continues at coordinate 8,989 of JAQGHS010000825.1, forward strand.
GAATCTTCAACCCCGTCACTCCGGCAATGCCGTAGTGTTCACTAAGTCGCTCGTTGAGCATCGCAAAATCGGAGTGGACGACGTTCGAGACGCTCAAATCGTGAGTGAGCAGCTCCTGGAAGAACGCCTGCGTTTCTTCGACCATCGATTTCTGCAACAGCGGATCGAACTCCGGATAGAGGGTTTTATCCGGTTGCGTGAAATCGATCTTGCGCAAGTCGAGCCATTGGCCAGTGAAGTTTGTGGTAAACGCCTGCGATTTCGGGTCGCGCAGCATGCGCTCCACTTGCTCGCGGATGACCACGGGCTCGGCCAGCGTTCCCTGCTGCGCCACGGCCAGCAGTTTCTCGTCAGGCGGCGCGCTCCACAGGAAGTACGACAGCCGCGAGGCAAGGGCGTGGGGATCGAGCCGGCCAGGTTTCTCGATCAGGAACAAGAATTCCGGCGCACAGAGGACCGCCTTGAGACCGACTCGCAAGGCCTCTTCGAACGTGTGCCCGTTGGACAGGGACACGCGCACCAAGTCCACCAGCGGCACGATTTCCTCGTCCGGGACCGGCCGGCGGAAGGCGCGGGGGACGAATGAGCGGAGGATCCTCTGGGCGTCGTCGAGCGTGCCCGCTTTCAGGTCCACGTCTCCCAGGAGCCGTTGGTAACTCGCCGGCGGCCACTGGTCGATCAGTGGTCCTTCAATCTCGACCCACTGGATCGCCACTCCCGGCCCCGCGTACTTGCTCCAATCCGGCAGATTACGATCACCGACGCGGTAGGGCAGGGGCTTGATTGTGCCTTGTGCCGGCAGCCGCGCCACGACTTCAATCACCTGCGGCTGATCGGGCGGAAGATCGAAATACCCGACCAGCGCCTCGTTCGCCACGTTGGGCTCGAACGAGCCGCTATGGATCGACATGACCGACGGCTGGCCCGCGGTTTGGTACGCATAAGCCGAGATCCGCAGCCGGTACAGGCCGGCCACGGGAGCACGAAATTTTTCTAGCACGTGCAGCGAATCGCGCGCGTTGAAGAGAATCACGGTTTGATCGGGCAACAGCCGGCACGCAAGCTTCAATCGATAATCGTCGGGATGCCGCACGAGGGTGACTTTGACGCGCTGCGTAGCGGGCCGCGGACCTTGAACGAGGGCGGCATCGAGCGCCGCGTCGGCCGCTTCCAAATAGCGTTCGACGAGCACCGACGATACGGTGAGCGCCTCACCAATGTTGTCGAAGCCGCTGGCGAGCGTGTCTTCGGGAAGCAGGTCGGCCAGTTTCACGTCAACCGCCAACAGGTCCCGAACCGTGTTTTCGTACTCGAAGCGATTCAAGCGGCGATAGACAGTCCGCCCCTCGCGTTGCTGCCGGGCGAGATCTCCATTGTGAAGCGAGATTTGCAAAGCGTCGGCAACCGCTTTCCGCTCGCTGGCTGCGGGCTGCGGCTCAGCAGCAGGCGGCATTTCTCCTGCCGTCACACGGTCGAGCACCGCAATCCACGGCTTGGCCAGCGACCGATCATCAAGCTTCCACGCCAACTGATCGAGTCTCAGGCCGGCCTCTTGTTGCTCGCTGCCATGGCACTTGTCGCAGTGTTGCCGGAGGAACGTGCGCACGCGGGTTTCGTCGGCCGCCACGAGAGAGGGCAAAGCACACAGCATGACCGCCAACGGGTGAATCAGCGTCGAATTCATTCAACCCCATGTCCCAAGGCGTTTGCGCCCGGATGCGAACTGGACTCGCTCAGCAGGGAGTGTTTCCCTAGCTGCTATCTGACAGCCTGCGGTTTGGCCTCACTGGCAATGAGTCTCTCCGCGCGAGTCTCCTCCCGTCTCCCTGACCCGCCTCTTGATCACTATCTTATCCAAGACTTTAGGAATCTCAAAACAAAGGCGATCCAGAAATGTAAATTCAAATCAAGTGAATGGATTTCTTCTCAGTCGCGCCGTAGACTCAAATTATCCTATCACGTACCGACTTCGTACCAGAAAAGTCCGAACAGGTCACTCGACGCGTCGTTTGAGTTCCTCTGATCGGGGATTCGCCCCTGATCTCATGCAGTATCGATGGTTCAGACTGGGAACTCGTGTCCCCGCAGGCGTCGGGAGGGTCTGCTGCTGGCCATTCTCGGACGGCGTCTGGTACCGATTCTTAATAATTACCGATGTTTCACCCATCACGCACAGCAAAGGGCCGAACCGTGACCACCGAAACACAACGCCTGCAGCAGTCTGGAGACAGCGAAACACCGTGGAAGAAATGGGGGCCGTACCTGTCCGAACGACAGTGGGGCACCGTTCGCGAAGACTATAGCGAGGGGGGGAATGCGTGGGATTATTTCACCCACGATCAGGCTCGGTCTCGAGCCTATCACTGGGGCGAGGATGGGCTCGCAGGGATTTCGGATCTGAAGCAGCGGCTCTGTTTCGCGCTGGCGTTATGGAATGGACAGGATCCGATCATCAAGGAGCGGCTGTTTGGATTGACCAATGGTGAAGGCAATCATGGCGAGGACGTCAAGGAGTATTACTTCTACCTCGATTCCACGCCGACGCACTCGTACATGAAGTATCTCTATAAGTACCCGCAGGCGGCGTACCCTTATGAAAACCTGGTGATGACCAATCGCCAGCGCGGAAAGGGTGACTTGGAATATGAGTTGCTCGATACGGGCGTGTTTAACGAAGACCGTTACTTCGATGTTTTCGTCGAATACGCGAAGTCCTCGCCTGAGGACATCCTGATTGAGATCACCATCGCCAACCGTGGCCCGGAGTCAGCGACACTTCAGGTATTACCGACGTTGTGGTTTCGCAATACCTGGTCATGGGGCGGAGCTGTTGAAAAGCCGCTGCTGGAATGCGCTGCGCAAACGAGCGAACTGGCGGTCATCGCGGCGAACGACCCGAAACTGGGGCAGCGATATTTCTACTGCGATGGCTCGCCGAAGTTGTTGTTTACAGAGAATGACACAAATACCGAGCGGCTGTTTGGGGTGCCCAACGCGTCGCCGTTCGTCAAAGATGGAATCAACAACTGCGTCGTACATGGTCAGACAGGCGCGGTGAATCCCCAGCAGACCGGCACTAAAGTTGCCGCTCAATATGTCGTCACCGTCGGTGCAGGCCAATCGCACACGTTACGGCTGCGGATCAGTGATGCCACGCCGAGCGGAGCGCTGGTCGCGAATGCGGGCAGCGTTCGTGACGACAAAGGACCGTTCGGGCAGGAATTCAATAAGATCCTGCAGGCGCGCCGGCAGGAGGCGGACGAGTTCTACGATTCGATCACCCCGGAGTCTTTGACGGAAGACGAAGGTCGAGTCATGCGCCAAGCTCTGGCCGGCATGATGTGGTCGAAGCAGTTTTACTACTACGATATCAACAAATGGCTGGAAGAGCGCGGTTCCGATCCCTACAAGGCGAACCGCAAGGTCGCACCGCGTAACGGCGCCTGGCACCACATGTATAACGCCGACGTCATCTCCATGCCCGACAAGTGGGAATACCCGTGGTATGCGGCCTGGGACCTGGCCTTCCATGTGATCGCGCTGACGATGATCGACCCGGAATTTGGGAAGCAGCAACTGGATCTGATGCTCCGTGATCCGTACATGCATCCCAACGGGCAAATTCCAGCCTATGAATGGAACTTCGGCGACGTGAATCCCCCCGTGCATGCGTGGGCGACCATCTTCACCTATCGCCTGGAAAAAGCCCGGACAGGCAAGGGTGACACGGCCTGGCTGCAACGCTGCTTCCAAAAGCTGCTGCTGAATTTCACGTGGTGGGTCAACCGCAAGGACCGCTCGGGCAAGAACCTGTTCGAGGGGGGCTTCCTGGGTCTGGACAATATCGGGGTGTTTGACCGCAGCTCGCCACTGCCCACCGGCGGCTACCTGGAACAGGCCGACGGTACGGCGTGGATGGCGATATATTGTCAGAACATGATCGAGATCTCCTCCGAATTGGCCTTGGAAGATCCCGGCTATGA